>DASXRB010000654.1:0-9309 GCA_036506875.1 Kribbellaceae bacterium
CCGGACGCCCCGGGCGGTAGCCGTGTCGATTCTGTCCGCCAGGTCGGCGTCGGCGACCACCAGCCGGGCGCCGCTGTCGGCGAGCACGCCGGCGATCTCCGGCGCGGTCAGCCCGGTGTTCAGCGGTACGGCGACCAGGCCGGCCCGCAGGCACCCCAGGTACGACGTCACGAACTCGACGCTGTTCGCCATCAGCAGAACCACCCGGTACCCCGGGACCAGCCCGCTGGCGGCGAGTCCGCGTGCCGTGCGGTCGACTGACGTGTCAAGATCGCGCCAAGTCACGTGCCGATCACCATCGACTAGGGCCGGTCGGTCGGCATAACGTTGCGCGGTGGCACGAACGAGGTCGGCGAAGTTGGCGTTCACACGTCGAGTCTGTCACGCGACCGCCCCTGCCCAGGTGAGCCACTGTGTGCGGACGACCGGTAGTGAAGCCCACACGCAGAGTCGCCCTCGGGGTGCCCACCACGAGTCACTACGTCATAGGCTCGCCCCATGACCCGCCCGTCGACCCGTGACCTGCGTGCGCGGTCGGTTCTCGCGGGAGAGGCGTCCGCGGCCGCCGCCGAGCTCGAGGCCGCCCTCGCGACACCGCCTCAGGCGCACTCGGCCGCGTTCTTCGACGTCGACAACACGATGCTGCAGGGGGCCTCGGTGTTCCACCTGGCTCGCGGGCTGTACCGGCGGCGCTTCTTCACCCGCCGGGAGATCGTCGCGAAGGCGGTCGACCAGCTGCGGTTCCGGCTGCGCGGCGAGACCCCGGACTCGGTCGCCGAGGCGCGCGCCTCGGCACTGGCGTTCATCGCCGGCCACCGGGTCAGCGAGGTGCGCATCCTGGTGGAGGAGATCTTCGACGAGGTGATGGCCGACCGGATCTGGCCGGGCACCAAGGCGCTGGCCCAGTTGCACCTCGACGCCGGCGAGCGGGTCTGGCTGGTGACCGCCGCACCGGTGGAGGTAGCCCAGCTGCTGGCGCGTCGGCTCGGGCTGACAGGCGCACTCGGTACGGTGGCGGAGCAGGTGGACGGTGTGTACACCGGCAACCTGGTCGGCGACATCCTGCACGGCCCGGCGAAAGCGGAAGCCGTCCGTGCCCTGGCTCAACGGGAGGACCTGGACCTGTCTTGCTGCGCGGCGTACTCGGACTCGGCCAACGACCTGCCCATGCTGGAGCTCGTCGGTCGCCCGTGCGCGATCAATCCCGACCACAAGCTGCGCCGGCACGCCGAGGCGCACGGGTGGGACGTCCGTGACTACCGCACCGGCAGGAAGGCGGCCCGGCTCGGGCTCGTCGCCGCCGGTGCCTCCGGGGCCGTGGTGGGCGCAGCCTCCGCCGCGGTGGCGATCCGCCGACATGTCCGTTGAGCGAGCGGTGCCGATGACAGCGGATCCGGCACAGAACGGACAGCATCCCGACGCGAGCCGCCGGGCGGCTCTGGTCGACCGCGCGCAGGCGGGCGACTCGGACGCCTTCGGCCTGTTGTACGACGAGTATTCGCTGGCCGTGTACCGGTACGTGTACGCCCGGGTCGGCTCCGCCGCGCTCGCCGAGGACCTGACCAGCGAGACGTTCGTCAGGGCACTGCGCGCGCTCGGCTCGTTCCGCTGGCAGGGCCGGGACTTCGGCGCCTGGCTGGTGACGATCGCGCGGAACCTGATCACCGACCACTTCAAGTCCGGCCGGGTCCGGCTGGAGTCGCCGACCGACGAGATCGAGACGCACGACAGCGAGACCCAGGGCCCGGAGGTCGACGTCCTCACCCAGGCGACGGCGGAGGTGCTGCGCCGCTGCGTCGCGGAGCTGCCCGACGAGCAGCGCGACTGCCTGACGATGCGGTTCTTCGCCGGGATGTCGATCGCCGAGACCGCCAGGGCACTGGACAAGTCCGAGGGAGCTGTCAAGCAGCTCCAGCTGCGAGCGGTGAGACAGCTCGCCAAGGTCGTCCCGAAGGACATCCGGTGACACCCCGAGGCAATTTCACGACACACCTGACAACGCTGTCGGCGCGTAACCCGGCGCTACCGTCCGTCGTTGCCCAGGTGAGATCGGACGGCGACCCCGTCCGGCACGTGAGGAGAAGCAGGAACGATGGGTGATCTCAACCGTGCTCGCAGGCGTGCCGAGGAGTTCGCACGCCTGCTCGAGGACGGCACCCAGCAGGCGCCGGGCGACCCCGAGCTCGACGAGGCGCTGTCGCTGGTGAGCCAGCTCCGGGCCGCCGGAGCCGTCCGGCCGTCGCCGGAGTTCTCGGCCACGCTGCGTGAGCAGCTGGTCGAGCGCGCCGCGGCCCGGATCACCGCCACCCCGATCGAGCTGCCCGGCCGCGACGACGAGGGCGAGGAGCCCGTCGTCACCGACCTGCGCGCGAGCCGTCGCCGGCGCGGCCGGCTGATCGCCGGCGTGGCCGCGTTCGCCGCGATCGGCGGCGGTATCGGGTCCGCCGCGGCCGCGCAGGAGTCGATGCCCGGCGACGCGCTCTACGGCCTGAAGCGCAGCCTCGAGGCGGTCGCGACGAAGGTGAGCGTCACCGACGAGTCGCGCGGCCGGCGGGAGCTCTCGCACGCCCTGGTCCGGCTCACCGAGGTCGAGGAGCTGGTCGCCACCGGCGGCAAGCCCGCCGAGATCACCAGGACCCTGCACGACTTCACCGGCGAGGCCAGCTCCGGCGGCGACCACCTGCTGGCGGCGTTCCAGGCCGACAACGACGCGGCGTCGGTGGACCGGATCTACACGTTCACCGGTGAGGCACGGTCCCGGCTGACGGCGCTGGCCCCGGCCTCGCCGCAGAGCACCCGGCCGGCGCTCGCCGAGGCGATCGCCACCCTCGACCAGCTGACGCTGCGGGCGCACGCGGTCTGCCCGGCCTGCGACTCGCCGAAGTCGATGTCGACGACCGAGCCGAGCACCGTGTCGACGCCGACGGACCAGCGGCCGACCGACACCAACCTGCCGTCGACGATCCCGTCCGCGGGCCCGACGACGCTGCCGTCGGTGCCGCGGCCCACAGGACGGCCGAGCGCGGTGGCCACCGGGACGCCGGTGCCGACGATCCTGCCGACCCAGGGGCCCACGGGCGGTACGACGGCGACCCCGACGATCATCCCCACGATCATCACGACGCTGCCGACCACGTCACCGCTGCCGACGTCCAGCTTTCCGACGCTGACGCTGCCGACGTTCACGCTGTCGGTCCCGCTGCTGCCCGCGATCACGCTCGGCTTGCGCTGACAGCAGGCCCGGTCAGAAGAACACGCTGCGGCGCTGCATCAGCAGGGAGTACAGCGTCTGCTGGATCGTCTCGCGCACCTGGTCGGTGACGTTGAAGACCAGCATCGGATCGTCAGCCGCGCCCGGGGCGAACTCGTCGGTGCGGATCGGCTCGCCGAACTCGATCAGCCACTTCGACGGCAGCGGGATCAGGCCCAGCAGGCCGAGCAACGGGAAGAACGGCGTGATCGGGATGTACGGCGCCCCGAGCAGCCGGGCCAGCGAGGGGATGTTCCCCACCAGTGGGTAGATCTCCTCGGCCCCGACGATCGAGCACGGCACGATCGGCACACCGGTACGCATGGCGGCGCTGACGAAGCCGCCGCGGCCGAACCGCTGCAGCTTGTACCGCTCGCTGAACGGCTTGCCGATGCCCTTGAAGCCCTCCGGCCACACCCCGACCAGCTCGCCACGGCCGAGCAGCCGCTCGGCGTCGTCGTTGCCGGCCAGTGTCGCCCCGGCCTTGCGGGCCAGCTCGCCGACGAACGGTGTCTTGAAGACCAGGTCGGCGCCCAGCGTGCGCAGCGGCCGGCCGGTGTGGTCGCGGATCACCAGCATCGTGACCATGCCGTCCAGCGGCAGCGTGCCGGAGTGGTTCGCGACTATCAGCGCGCCACCGTCGGCCGGGATGTTCTCCGCGCCGCGGACCTCGACGCGGAACCACCTCTCGGCCAGCGGCCGCAGCAGCGGCAGCACGACCGCGTCGGTGAGCTCGGCGTCGAACCCGAACTCGTCGACCTCGTAGTCGCCGGTCAGCCGCCGCCGCAGGAACGCCAGGAGCTCGGCCAGCCTCCGCTCGGCGGCGTCCCCGAAGACCTCCCGGAACCGCTGCTCGAACGCGGCGAAGTGGGCCGCCTCGGAGCTCAGTTCCGACGCCACGACGTCACCGGGGGCGGTCACGTCCTGCTCCTCGGAAACCGGTGGCACCGGCACGGGCGCGGGCTTCGGCTCAGCCTTCGTAGCCGGCTTGGGCTTGTGTCCTGCGGCGGCCTTGCCGGAGCCCGTCCGGTCCGGTTTCGCCTTGTCCGCTTGGGGATTCGCCTTGTCCGCCTGGGGTTTCGCGGCGGCCGCGCGGGCCGGGCCGGCCAGCGAGCGCGCCGCGGCGGACGGCGTCGTACGACGTCCGGTGCCGCGGCCCGGGCTGCCACCGGCACCGATCGGGATGATCCGCGCGTCGCTCACCGGCGCACCGCCCCCAGCCCCGCCGACACCAGCCGGCCCGCGGCGGTCACCGCGCCGGTGCGCTGGGAGGCGGCGAAGTCGGCGAACGCCTCCGCGGTCGTGTACGACGGCTCGAAGCCGAGCTCGGTCCGCATCCGGGTGGTGTCCACGCCGCGGCCGTAGGTCAGGAACGAGATCTGGTCGGGCGAGAAGTCGGCCATCCGGGCCCGGCGGACGAGCATCGCGGTGGTCCCGGTGGTGAACGACGGGAACGGCAGTGCGGGCCGGCCGAGCCGGCGGATCGCCTGGGACAGCGTCAGGACCCCGTCGCCGGCGATGTTGAACGTGCCCGGCACGTCGTGCACGGTGGCGTGCCGGACGACGTCGACACCGTCGTCCTCGTGCAGGAACTGCAGCCGGGCATCGAAGCCGAGCACGGTCGGGATGACGGGCAGGGCGAAGTACCGCGTGATCGGTGAGTTGATCAGCGGTCCGATCCAGTTGGCCATCCGCAGCGTCGTGACGACCACGTCGGGACGGCGGCGGGCGAAGCCGCGCACGTAGCCCTCGACCTCGACGGCGTCCTTGCTCAGCCCGCCCTGGGACGACGCGCGTGGCGCCATCTCCTCGGTGAACAACGCCGGGTCGCGCGGGCCGGCTCCGTACACCGTCGTCGAGGACTTCACGACCAGCTTCGCGATCCCGGGCGCCTTCTGGCACGCCGCGAGCAGCTGCATCGTGCCGATGACGTTGATCTCTTTCATCGACGAGCGGCCGCCGGCGGAGCCGGGCGTGGCGACGACGCCGGTGTGGACGACGGTGTCGACGTCCTCACCGGCGATCACCTTGGCGATCACCGGGTTGCGGATGTCGGCGCGGACGAACCGCACACCGCCGAGATCGACGCGTGGCGGAACCACGTCCACGCCGATGACGGTGTCGATCGAGGGATCGGCCGCGAGAGCGCGCGCGCAGCGGGCGCCAGCGTCCCGGGAGACTCCGGTCACCATCACCACACGCGTCATTGTCGCCCCACGTCCACAGTCAGTTGACGATCAGCAGTACCCACACATCACCGGCATACCCCGCGACGCTGCGAGGCATAGACCTCGTCTACTTGCCGAGCTTGCGCCTCTGGACTCGCGTCTTCTTCAGCAGCTTGCGGTGCTTCTTCTTCGCCATGCGCTTGCGGCGCTTCTTGATGACCGAACCCACGGTGGACCTTCCAGATCGAATAGAGCGTCGGCAAAGCCTACCGGGTCAGGACGCGCTCACCTAAGCGGAGACCCGAAACCGGTCGCTTCGTGATCCGTCACCTGCCGCGGGCCCGGCTCGTTGAGTTGGCACGCTCAGTCAGGCACCGCTCGCGGACCTGACCCGCCGCACCTGGAGGCACTCATGTCACGCCACCGCGCGATCCGCACCGCCGCACTCGCGGCGGCCGGACTGGCCGCGATCGCGACCGTCAACCCCGGCGCGCTCGCCGTCACCCAGCCGGTCGACCCGCCGTCCGCCCAGCCGTCGGCACCGCCGGCACCGGTGGACGTCCGCAACACCGCCACCGCCCTGCTGAAGCCCACCCAGGCGCAGCTCGACGCCGTCTCCGCCGTCCTGGCCGGGGCCGGCAGCGGCGCCCGGGTGACCTGGGACGGCCGCTACGGCACGCCCCGGACGATCCGCCCGGCGGTCGGCGCCGCGCTGTCCGGGCCGCGGTCCGGTACGGCGGTCGAGGTGGCGCGGGCCTGGCTGACCGAGCACCGCGCGATGCTCGGCCTGAGCAGCGCGGACATCGCGGCGATGACGGTCCGGCGCGACCACGTGCTGCCGGGCACCGGGACGCGCGTGGTGGATCTCACGCAGGTCTTCGGCGGCATCCCCGCGGCCCGCGGCGGCTCGGCCGGCCTGGCCGTCGCCTCCGACGGGCGGGTGCTGTCGTACACCGGCTCGACGTCGCGTACGTCCGCCCTGCTCGGCGCGTTCGACCTCTCGCCGCTGCAGGCCGTCTCCGCGGTGGCGAACGTGCTCGCACCGCTCACGCCGTACGCGCCGGCGCTCTCGGGCAGCACGCAGGCCGGGTACCAGGTCGTCGAGGCCGGGCCGTTCGCGGCGCCGTCGTACGTGAAGGCCTCGGTCTTCGGGACCGGCGGCGGTGGGCGGGCGTCGTACCGGGTGCTGTTCGTGAAGGCCCTCGACGAGGCGTACGACGTGCTGGTGGACGCCTCGACCGGGCAGGTGCTGTACCAGCGCGACCTGGTGCAGCACGAGACCGGCGGGCTGCTGGACCCGGAGGGCACGGTCTACCGGAACTACCCGGGCGCACCGAAGGGCGGGACGCCGGAGGTGGTGTCGTTCGGGCGGACGCCGCAGTCGCCGAACGGCTGGGTGGACCCGGCCGGGCTGCTCGGCACCGGCATCACGACGTTCGGGAACAACGCGAACTCGCACGCGAACTGGTCGAACTTCCTGGCTCCGGTGGACGCCGGGCCGCGGCCGGTGAACCCGCTGGGCAAGTTCGACTACGCGTTCACCGACCAGTGGGGCACGCAGCAGTGCGCGGTCCCGTCGTACGCGCTCGATGTGGACCCGGCGGCGACGAACCTCTTCTACCAGCACAACCGGATCCACGACGAGTACTACGACCTGGGCTTCACCGAGTCGGCCGGCAACTTCCAGGTCGACAACTTCGGCAAGGGCGGCATGGGTGCCGACGCGATCCAGGGACTGGTCCAGGCCGGCGCGCTGAGCGGCGGCGACCCGACGTACACCGGGCGCGACAACGCCTACATGCTGACGCTGCCGGACGGGATCCCGCCATGGAGCGGGATGTTCCTGTGGGAGCCGATCGACGACGCGTTCGAAGGGCCGTGCCGCGACGGCGACTTCGACGCGGGCGTGATCCAGCACGAGTACAGCCACGGCCTGTCGAACCGGTACGTCGGCACCGAGGACGGCGCGCTGGCCGGGCACCAGTCCGGTTCGATGGGTGAGGGCTGGGGCGACTGGTACGCACTCAACCACCTGCACCGCGAGGGTCTGCAGACCTCGTCCGCGCTCGGTGTCTACGCGACCGGGAACTCGGTGCGGGCGATCAGGAACTGGCCGTACGACGACAGCCCGACGACGTTCGGGGACATCGGGTACGACATCGCCGGCGCCGAGGTGCACGCGGACGGCGAGATCTGGACCGCGACGCTGTGGCAGCTGCGCAAGGCGCTGGTCGCGAAGTACGGCCAGGCGCTCGGCTCGGAGATGGCCGCACGGGCGGTGACGGACGCGATGCCGCTGTCGCCGAACGACCCGTCGATGCTGGACGCGCGGGACGCGATCGTCGCCGCGTCGACAACCGGTACCACTCGCGGTCCGACGCCGGTGCGCTGATCGACCTGGTCTACACGGCCTTCGCGCAGCGCGGCATGGGGACGTCGGCCCGCAATCACGTGACCACCGACGACCCGACGGGCGCGAACGACATCGACCCGGTGCCGGGTTTCGAGCACCGCAACCCCGTGCTGAACGGCCGGATCAGCGGCCGGGTGGTCAACGCGTCGACCGGGCAGCCGGTGGCCGGCGCGAAGGTGATCCTCGGCGTGTTCGAGGCGAAGGTGACGCCGCTGGCGCGGACCGGGTCGACGGGTGCGTTCGCGGTGACCGCCACAGCCGGCAAGTACCCCGTGACGATCCAGGCGCCGGGCTTCGGGTCGCGCACGTTCCCGGCGGTCGCGGTGACGGCCGGGAAGACCTCGACGCTGCAGTTCAAGCTGGCGCCGAACCTGGCGTCGGTCGCGAACGGGGCCGTGGTGGTGTCGACCACCAGCCCGGACGGCGCGAAGGCATTGTTCGACGACACGGAGGGTACGACGTTCTCGGCGCTGCCGGGCACGGGCAACGCGGTGGTGAAGCTGGCCAAGCCGGCGGCGATCTCGTCGGTCCAGGTGTCCGCGTACACGTCCTCGCGGTTCGAGGCGCTGAGGTCCTTCACCCTGCAGACCAGCAACGACGGGGTGAACTGGACGACCGTTGCCCTGGGCAAGAACCAGTTCTCGTACCAGGCGCCGCGGCCGGTGGTGCCGGACGTGCACTACAAGACGTTCACGCTCGCCACGCCGGTGACCGCGTCGTACGTGCGGTTCTGGACCGACGCCGCCATGGGCGAGACGAAGACCGCTGTGCAGGCCGGTGACCTGCAGGTGTTCTCGAGCACGGTGTCGGATGTGACGCCGCTGCCGCCGTCGCCGCCGGACGCTCCCGTCACCGAGTCGTTCGCGATCGCCGGCGGGGACCCGGCGAACGTGGTCGACCCGGGTGTGACCGGGACCGAGTTCGTCGAGACGTGTACCGCTCCCCCGGCCTCGCAGGACGTCGACGGGCATGTGACGACGCTGTCCGGCGCCGCGGGTGACGGGGCGCACGTGGCGGCCGTGAAGGCGGACAGCGCGGCGCCGTACGACCTGGACGTGTACTTCTACAACGCCCACTGCGCGCTGCTGTCCTCGTCCGCGACCGCGGCGGCCGACGAGTCCGGGGTGATCCCGTCCGGCACGAAGTACGTCCTGACGAACGCCTACCTCGGCGCCGCCCTCCCGGTGACCCTCACCATCACCGACACGCAGTAGGCGTCAGCGGATCTCGCGAACCAGCCGGCTCACGCATACAGCCGTGGCTGACGTGTGCGGCGGCGTGAAGGCGGGGTCAACCGGCCTGGAAGAACGCGCCCTTGAGGTAGTCGTGAACGGCGTCCTCGGATACGCGGAACGACCGTCCGACGCGCACCGCGGGGAGCTCGCCGGAGTGCACCAGTCGGTACACGGTCATCTTGGACACGCGCATCGCCGTGGCCACCTCGGCCACGGTCAGGAACTTGACCTCGGCGAGCGGCT
>DASXRB010000655.1:0-5326 GCA_036506875.1 Kribbellaceae bacterium
CACGGCCGCTCGGTCTGTACGACGTCCTCCATCCACACCGTCGCGCGGTCGTCGGGCGTCTCGTCGATCCGGTACGCCGCCGGCAGCCGCATCCCGTCCGGCAGCAGGCCCGCGATCCCGGACCGGTGCACGGCGACCTCCAGCCGCCACGGCATCGCGGCGATGAAGTCGGCGCGCATCGGCTCGGGCACGACCGACAGGCCGCTCCACCAGCGCACCGACTGCAGGCGCTTGACGAACACCGACCAGTCCGCGGTCTGTCCGCCGGACAGCCGGGCGGTGCCCTTCAGCCGGTCCAGGCCGGCGGTCGACGGCGTGCCGAACGGGTAGTCCACCGGCTCGGCCCACGCCGCGAGCGGAAGCGCGCCCGCGTCGCCGGTGGCGGCCCGGGCCAGCTCGGCCAGTGTGGTCCCGTCCGGCGCCGCGTCGCCGAGAACCGCGAGCGACCCGGCTCCCACCGGTGTCGCCGCGCCCGTCGTACCGGCCACTGCCCGCGTCGTACCCATGCCGCCCCCCGGCGCCGTCGGCGAGCCCGGTTTCCCCTCAGGCCCGGCCGATCCCAATAAGTAAGGTTGCCTGTCTATTCGGAATAGTAAGGTTGCCTTATGAGCGGCGTCAACGGAAAATCCGAGCTCGCTGCCGAGCCGCCGGCCGAGCACATCGCGATGCTGCTCGACCTGGCGTCCCGGCGGCTGCGCCGCGACCTCAACCGCATGGCGGACCAGCTGGACACGCGGTTCCCGGAGCTGCGGGGATCGCACTTCCGGCTGCTGCAGATCATCCCGGCCGGCGGCGCCCGGATCACCGACCTCGCGGACATGGCCACGATGACCAAGCAGTCACTCGGCGAGTTCGTCGACCACCTGGAGGAACACGGGTACGTCGAGTCGGTGCGGCTGCCGGCCGACCGCCGGGTCCGGCTGGTGCGTCGTACCGCTGCCGGCGACGCCGCGGTGGCCGACGCGCTGCGCACGATCGCGCGGCTGGAGAACCACTGGCGCGACGAGCTCGGCGAGCGGCGCTACACCACGATGCGGGCCGCGCTGCGCGAGCTCGTCGAGGCCGACGTCGCGGCGCTGACCCGGACCGGGGGACCTCAGGCGGACGTGTAGGTGACCAGGCTGATCGCGATGTAGTGCGTCACGAACGCGGCCACCGTGCAGGCGTGGAAGATCTCGTGGAAGCCGAACCAGCGCGGCGACGGGTCCGGCCGCTTGAGGCCGTAGACCAACGCGCCGAGCGAGTAGAGCCCGCCGCCGACCGCGAGCAGCGTGACGACCGCGGCGCCGCCCAGGTGGTAGAAGTCGCCCATCCAGAACACCGCCACCCAGCCCAGCGCCAGGTAGATCGGCGTGTAGAGCCAGCGCGGCGCGCGCACCCAGAACACCCGGAAGAGCACTCCCATCAGCGCGCCGCCCCAGACCGTGCCGAGCAGCACGAGCCGGTCGGTGCCGTGCAGCAGCACGATGCCGAAGGGCGTGTAGGTGCCGGCGATCAGCAGGAAGATGTTCGAGTGGTCCAGCCGGCGCAGCACGCCCTCGCCGACCGGGCCCCAGTAGAACCGGTGGTACAGCGCGGAGATGCCGAACAGCAGGATCGCCGAGAACGTGTAGATCGCGGCCGCCCAGGTCGCACGGGTGGTCGGGGCGAGGCAGATCAGCACGATCCCGGCAGCCAGCGCGAGCGGGAAGGTGCCGGCGTGCAGCCAGCCGCGCAGCTTCGGCTTGAGTGGTCGCAGTGCGTCGGAGATCCGGTCGCCGAGGTGGTGGTGCGTGCTCGCCGTGGCGGTCTTCGCGCTCATGTCTTCCTCTCGTCGGCCCGGCAAGTACCCTAACGTAACCTACGTAACCCTAAGTTACCGGCGCGCGTCCAGCCGGTGTCCGGGGATCAGGACTCCCGGCGGGCCCGCGGCTCGGACCAGCCCGGCGGCGACCGGGGGCAGCTCGCCGCCCGCGCCGACGCGCGGGCAGGCCGAAATGTGTCGTGTCGGCTAGCCTCGTGCGACAGTTGGGACGAGGAGATCATCTGCACATGCGGCCACCAGGCAGGCAACGACTGCGCGACGTCGTGTACGGCGTCTACGAGCGCCGGCTGGCGCGAGCCCTGCGCCCGGAGCAGATCCCGCGGCACATCGGCGTGATCATCGACGGCAACCGCCGCTGGGCGCGCGCGTTCGGCAACCCGGTGTCCACCGGGCACAAAGCCGGCGCGAACAAGATCTCGGAGTTCCTGGACTGGTGCGACGACCTCGGCGTCAAGGTCGTCACGGTGTGGATGCTGTCCACCGACAACCTGTCCCGGCCGGCCGAGGAGCTGGAACCGCTGCTGCGGATCATCGAGCAGACCGTGCACGAGCTGACCGCGATCGGCCGCTGGCGGATCCACCCGGTCGGCGCCCTGGACCTGCTGCCCGCACCCACCGCCGAGGTGCTCAAGGCCGCCGAGGCCGAGACCGCGGCCGTGGACGGCATGCTGGTCAACGTCGCGGTCGGGTACGGCGGGCGGCGCGAGCTGGCCGACGCGGTGCGCTCGCTGCTGCTCGAGGAGGCCGCGAAGGGCATCTCGCTGGAGGAGCTCGCCGAGCGCGTCGACGTCGAGCACATCGCCCAGCACCTCTACACCAAGGGCCAGCCCGACCCGGACCTGGTGATCCGGACGTCGGGGGAGCAGCGGCTCGGCGGCTTCCTGCTGTGGCAGAGCGCGCTGTCGGAGTTCTACTTCTGCGAGGCGCTGTGGCCGGACTTCCGGCACGTCGACTTCCTGCGCGCCGTGCGGTCCTACGCGCAACGCGAGCGCCGCTTCGGTGCCTAGGCCACCAGGGCGCCTAGGCCAGCAGGGCGCCTGAGCCACCAGACGGGATGTGCGGTTCGTCGCCGCGCGCACGTCTCATCGCCGCTGGCCGCGCCTTTGCCGCCTTCATGAGTGAGAGAGCGCTTTCCCTGCCGGTCGGGGTCGTCACCGGATTCACGAAGGCGCCCAGCACCACCTCCGGCGTGTGCACGAATTCACAGGTCGGCGGTGCGTGTGTTCGGAGCTTGCCGTGGAGATCTGCCCGGGCTGGGCGACTCGTGAACACGCCGCCTGCTTGCGGCGAGCGCGTGTAACCGGGCGTTAACCCGCGTGCGGGCGTGTCGGGCTGCCGGGGTTGTCCGACCGGCTTACAGTCGAAGTGGCGGTCGGAGGGGAAGCCGGCCGCTCGGGAGGCCCGATCGGATGCAGTACGACGTCGCGCCGGAAGCCCCATGAGGGCCGATCCGGCTTGTCGGAGACCCGGCTCCAGAGCTCGGTCGGCTGCGCCGGTTTCTGAGAATTTCCAGAGGGGATCTGCACCAGATCCCCGGGCCCGGTCCCGGTCCATCACCTGACGACGGTGGGCCGGGCGTGGTGCGCGTCGTGGCCCGAGAGGACACGCTGACATGGCCGCCACACCTCGCAGCACTGCCAGCCCGGCTTCGCAGACCGCCAAGGCGGTCCGCCGCAAGCCAGCCAGCAAGCAGTCACAGCCGCAGCACCGCACTTACGTCCTGGACACGTCCGTACTGCTGTCCGACCCCCACGCGTTGCTCCGGTTCGACGAGCACCAGATCGTCGTACCGGTCGTGGTGATCACCGAGCTCGAGGGCAAGCGGCACCATCCCGAGCTCGGCTACTTCGCCCGGACAGCCCTGCGGCTGCTGGACGAGCTGCGTGTCCTCCACGGGCGGCTGGACGCACCGCTCCCGGTCGGCGAGAAGGGCGGCACGATCCGCGTCGAGCTGAACCACACCGACCCCGACACGCTCCCGCAGGGCTTCCGGCTGGGCGACAACGACAGCCGGATCCTCGCGGTCGCGTGCAACCTGCAGTCCGAAGGCCACGACGTCACGCTGGTCTCGAAGGACCTCCCGATGCGGGTGAAGGCGTCCGCGTGTGGCCTGCGAGCCGAGGAGTACCGTGCCGAGCTCGCGATCGAGTCCGGCTGGACCGGCATGGACGAGCTCGAGGTGGAGGCGGCCGACGTCGACCGCCTGTACGACGACGGGGTGCTCGACATCGCCGACGCGCGTGGGTTCCACACCCACACCGGGCTCGTGCTGCTGTCCGAGCGCGGCAGCGCGCTCGGCCGGGTGATGCCGGACAAGCGGGTCCGGCTGGTGCGGGGTGACCGGGAGGCGTTCGGGATCCGCGGCCGGTCCGCGGAGCAGCGGGTCGCGCTGGACCTGCTGCTGGACCCGGACGTCGGGATCGTGTCGCTGGGCGGCCGCGCCGGCACCGGGAAGTCGGCGCTCGCGCTGTGCGCGGGGCTGGAGTCGGTCATGGAGCGCCGGCAGCACAAGAAGGTGGTGGTGTTCCGGCCGCTGTTCGCGGTCGGCGGCCAGGAGCTCGGGTACCTGCCGGGCTCGGAGTCGGAGAAGATGCAGCCCTGGGCGCAGGCGGTGTACGACACACTCGGCGCGCTGACCAGCGCAGACGTGATCGACGAGGTACTGGACCGCGGCATGCTCGAGGTGCTGCCGCTGACCCATATCCGCGGCCGCTCGCTGCACGACTCGTTCGTGATCGTGGACGAGGCCCAGTCGCTGGAGCGCAACGTGCTGCTCACGGTGCTGTCGCGGGTCGGCGCGAACTCGCGCGTCGTACTCACCCACGACGTCGCGCAGCGCGACAATCTGCGGGTCGGACGTCATGACGGCGTCGTCGCGGTGGTGGAGAAGCTGAAGGGCCACCCGCTCTTCGCGCACGTCACCCTGACCCGGTCCGAGCGCTCGCCGATCGCGGCGCTGGTGACCGAGATGCTGGAGGACGTCCAGCTGTGAGATCCGACGTGAGACCAGTCGGCTGACTGGTCGCGTGGGCGCGGGGTGTGACGTTGGTTCCATGCCATGGTCATGCCCCGTGACCCACTTGTGATCAGCCCGTTTTTGCACCACAGTTAGGTCCTGCTGCACTGCGGGGGTGCATCCGCTCGGTTCTTTGCCCTGGAAGGACGGAATGAAAGCGAAGAGCACCTTCGCCCTGGTCGGCTCGTGCGGCTCGGCGCTGGCGGTCATCGTTGCCGGGTCCGTCTTCATCCAGAACGGCGGCTCCACGCTCGCCAGCGACCCCATCTCCGGCAAGGCCCAGCTCGCGGTGAAGAACGCGAAGGCCAAGGAGGCCGCGCGGGTCCCCAGCGACGAGGAACTGGCGATGGAGGTGCTGAAGCTCCGCGACCAGGTGGACCAGATCGCGAAGGCGCGGATGCACATGCAGGACGTGGCGCAGGCCCGCCGCGCCGCCCGCTACGCCGCCGCGGCCCGCCTGCACGCCCTCGGCCAGGCCGGTGTGCTGTCCCGCAAGGAGCGCCTCA
>DASXRB010000656.1:0-2045 GCA_036506875.1 Kribbellaceae bacterium
TCGAGGAGGCTCTGACGGCGCGCGGGGCGACGGTGCACTGGGCGGTGGACGCGGCGGCGGCGAACGCGGTCGTGGCGGACGTCGTGCGGGCGCACGGAGCTACCGAGGTGGTCAAGGTGAAGTCGATGGCCACGCAGGAGATCCGGCTCAACGAGGCGTTGGCGGAGCACGGCATCACGGCGTACGAGACCGATCTCGCGGAGCTGATCGTGCAGCTCGGCGAGGACCGGCCGAGCCACATCCTGGTCCCGGCGATCCACCGGAACCGGTCGGAGATCCGGGAGATCTTCCGCCGCGCGATGCCGGACGCGCCGGCCGGCCTGACCGACGAGCCGGCCGACCTGGCCGCGGCGGCGCGGGCGCACCTGCGCCGGCGGTTCCTGTCGGCGCGGGTCGCGGTGTCCGGGGCGAACTTCGCGGTCGCCGAGACCGGGACGCTGACCATCGTCGAGTCCGAGGGCAACGGGCGGATGTGCCTGACGCTGCCGGAGGTGCTGGTCTGCGTGGTCGGGATCGAGAAGGTGGTGCCGACCTGGCAGGACCTGGAGGTGTTCCTGCAGCTGCTGCCGCGGTCGTCGACCGGCGAGCGGATGAACCCGTACACGTCCACCTGGACCGGCGTCACCCCCGGCGACGGGCCGCGCGAGGTGCACGTCGTACTGCTCGACAACGGGCGGACGCGGGCGCTCGCCGACACCGTCGGTCGGCAGGCGCTGCGGTGCATCCGGTGCTCGGCGTGCCTGAACGTGTGCCCGGTGTACGAACGGACCGGAGGTCATGCGTACGGCTCGGTGTATCCCGGCCCGATCGGCGCGATCCTGACGCCGTTGCTCGGCGGGGTGACCGGGACCGTGGAGAACTCGTTGCCTTATGCAAGCACCTTGTGCGGGGCGTGCTTCGAGGTGTGCCCGGTGCTGATCGACATCCCGGACGTGCTGCTGCACCTGCGGGCACAGGCGGTGGAGGCCAAGCCGCATCCTGCGCAGGACGTGGCGATGAAGGCGGCGGCGCGCGTCATGCGCTCCCCCGCGCTGTGGTCCCGGGCGGTGCGCGCGGCCGGGCTGGCCGGGAAGGTGTTCCGCCGCGGGCGGATCCGCCGGCTGCCGGGACCGGGTGCGGCGTGGACCGACGCGCGCGACGCGCCGGTGCCGCCGCCGGAGTCGTTCCGCGCCTGGTGGGCCCGGACCCGGGGAGGCGATACGTGAACGCGCGGGACGAGATCCTGGGGCGGATCCGGGCGGCGCTGGCGGACGTGCCGCCCGGGAGTCCGGACGACGAGCCGGTGCCGCGGGACTACCGGCGGGCGCACCACGACGCGGGTGTCGTGGACCTGTTCGCCGAGCGGGTCGCGGACTACCGGGCGACGGTACGACGCGTTGCCGCGACCGATCTGCCGGTCGCGCTGGCCGAGGAGCTGAGTGGCAAGGTGGTCGTCGTACCGGCCGACGTACCGGCCGGGTGGACCGGCGGGCACGGCGCGGCGCCGGACGATCCGGCCGGAGCGGGCGAGGCCGGGTTCGTCGTACGGCCGGACGACCCGGCGTTGAGCGTGGCGGAGCTGGACGCGGTGGACGCAGTGCTGACCGGGTGTGCGCTCGGGATCGCGGAGACCGGGACGATCGTGCTCGACGCGGGTGCGGCGCAGGGGCGGCGGGCGCTGACGCTGGTGCCGGACGTGCACGTGTGCGTGGTGCGCGAGGACCAGGTGGTGGCCGACGTACCGGAGGCCGTCGCGGCGCTGGACCCGTTGCGGCCGCTGACCTGGATCAGCGGGCCGTCCGCGACCAGTGACATCGAGCTCGAGCGTGTCGAGGGCGTGCACGGACCGCGGACCCTCGTCGTACTCCTGGTCTCATGACAGTGGAGGGTTGTTGAATCTGCCCGAGCCGCATGGTGTACTTGTCGTACAAGCCGGTGACAAGAGGTCCAGGGGACTTCTTCTCGGACGAGTCCGAGATAGCCGGCTTCTAACGTGCCGTCCCCCAAGGCAGGAAACGGGACCGCAGAGACGGCTGAATATGCGTGGTGTACCACGGACACTCACG
>DASXRB010000657.1:0-7750 GCA_036506875.1 Kribbellaceae bacterium
GCGCGACCCGCTCCGGTCCCAGCCCCGCCACCGCCTCGGGCACCCACGGCGCCGTCCCGATCCCGGCCACCAGGTGCCGCGCGGCGACCTCCGCTGTCTCGTTGCCGTGGGCAACGGTCACTCGGAACGCGTCGCCGTCCCACGCGACCTCGCGCACCGCGTGGTTGAAGTGCAGCGACGGCAGCTGCGCCGCCACCCAGCGCAGGTAGGCCTCGTACTCGCGCCGCGACGGGTGGAACAGCTCCCGCACGTAGAACTGGTACAGCCGGTCCGTCTCCCGCAGCCAGGACAGGAACGACAGCGGGTGCGCCGGCTCCACCAGGCTGACCAGGTCCGCCAGGAACGACACCTGCAGCATCGCGTCGTCGAACATCAACCCCCGGTGCCAGGTGAACTCCGGCCGGTCGTCGTACACCGCCAGACTCAGGTCGTCCAGACCGCTGGCCAGCGCCGCCAGGCCGAGGTTGAACGGACCGCAGCCGACCGCCACCACGTCGTACGTCGTCGTCATGCGCCCACTCCCCTGCTCCGGACCATCAGTGCGGCCGTCTTGCCGGGCAGGCCGAGGTCGGCGACCCGCTCGAACCCGGCGGCCGCGAACGCGCGCACCGACGCCTCGTTGCGGACGTCGGGCTCGGCCACCACCCGGTGGCATGCCGGGTCAGCGTCGAACAGCGCCTCCGCTACCGACGCGAGCAGCCGCCGGCCGAGACCGGCGCCGGTCCGGGCGGCGTCGCCGATCGCGACGTGCAGACCCCGGTCGTGGACGTCGTGGTCGTAGTACCCGGCCAGCACGTCGTGCCGCACAAGGTACAGCTCGAGGTAGCCGACCGGCCCCCCGTCGTACGACGCGATGCACGGCACCGAGTGCTCGCCGGCGGCCTGCGTCGCGATCTCGTGCGCCCACCGCTCCACCGGCCACGCCTGGTCCCACCAGACCCGGACGTGCTCCTGCGCCATCCACCGCGCCACCAGCGCGGCGTCACCGGCCTCGGCCGGGCGCAGGTCGAACCCGGCCGCCAGGTGCGGCACGGGCGCCGTCGCGCACCTCATCGGGCCACCACCGCCAGCGGGTTCGGCACGTCCAGGTACACCGACTGGGCGTCCAGCGGCGCGATCACCTCGTCGATCCCCTTCAGTCTCGTGAGCAGGTTCGCCTTGCACGGCAGGGTTTCCGCGGTCAGCCAGCGGCGCGCCAGCCGGTCGCCGTCCGGCCCGGCCGCCGCCAGTCCCGGCAGCGCGGCGGTCAAGCGGTCCCGCACCACACGGAGCAGCTCCGCCTCGTCCGCGAGACCGTCCGCGGCGAGTGCGCCGACCGGCGCGAGGGCCTGGTTGTGCAGCAGGTAGTACGTCAGCCGGTCGTCTACGGTCGCGTCGTCCACCACCGCCAGCAGCGACCCCTCCCCGCCGCGCACGCGGTCCAGGTACGACGCGGCCAGGTAGTAGCCCTGGTTGTCCCGGAAGGCCGCGCCCGTGACGTTGCCGTCGGCATCCAACTTCACGAGCGTGTTCTGCTGATGCGCCTCCAGCCCGATCCCGGTCTCGGCATACAGGTGCAGCATCGGCACCAGCACCCGGTCGATGTACGACGCGATCCACGCGGCGGGGTCGCCGAGTCCGGCGACGTACTCACCGAGCCTGCTGCGGCGGCCCTGTCCCGGGCGGGGCGCGACGAGGCCGGCCAGGCACACGTGGTCGTCGACGTCCGCGGGGACCTCGCGGACCGCGACATCGAGTCCGGTGAGGGCCGGACCGCCGGGTGCGCCCGGCTCGTCCACGGCCAGCCAGGCCGGGTCGCGGACGATCCCGAACGACGGGTGCGCGGCGGCCGTCCCGGCGGCGTAGCCGGCGTCGAGCATCCGGTGGATCTCCAGCCCGCGCCGCAGCTCGGTGCGGGTGGACTCGCGCTTGGAGTTCGTGATCCGCAGGCCAAGCGACAGCTTGAGCATCACCGGCAGGTCCGGGTGGTACAGCGTACGCAGGCTCGACGTGGCGAACCACGTCGCGCCCAGCGGCCCCAGCGGGCGGAGCCGGCCGGCCTCGACCAGCGCCGCGACCCGCGGGCGGCGCAGCGCGTCGGCGGCCTGCCACGGGTGCGCGGGGACCAGCACGGTGCCGGGCTGGGTGGTGACCCCTGCCAGTGCGGCCGTGAGGGCCGGGGCGTCGAGGCCGGCGAGGGCGGGCGAGCCGGTGACCTGGTCGTACGAGACGACGTCGGCGTCGGCGGCGAACCAGTGCACGGCGAACCGGCCGCCGAGCTCGGGCGAGTACGACGCCAGCTCGGCCGCGCCGAGGCCGTCGCGGCTCTTCGGCGCCGGGTGGTGCAGGTGACCGAGTGTCAGGGCCTGCTCCGCGTCGAGGAACCGGCCGACGCCGCGCGCCGTACCGCCGGGGTGGGTGACGAAGGCCGCCACGTTGCGGACGGACTCCCGGACGCGCTCGACCAGGTCGCCGGTCGCGCCGGCATCGGCGCCTGCCTCGGACGACAGCAGTTCCACCAGGTCGTCGGCGGGCAGGCGTGAGCCGTCGACGCGGACGTCGGCGAACTCGTGCCGCCCGGTCGGCGAGGCGTGCTCGACGACCGCGGTCAGCAGCCGGCCGCTGCGCGGCAGCTCGATCCGCAGCGCGTCTCCGTGCACCGGGGTGCCGGTCTCCCGGGTCCAGCACCGCAGCACGGCGTTGTGGTGCGCGCGCTCCGCCGAGCAATCCTGCCGGCACAGAGCTCCATCTAGACGGTTCATGCCGCTCCTTCTCCGTTCAGGTCCGCGTGCTGCTCGTCCACCGGCGAGGCGAGCACCGCGTGGCCGGTCTCGGCGACGAGGTCGAGCAGCGTCGCCACGTCGGCCGCGGTCGCGTTCGGGTTCAGCAGCGTGAGTTTCAAGGCGGTCCGGGCCTCGCGCCCGCCGCGCGCCGGCAGCGTCGTACGGCCGATCAGTGCCCGGCCCGAGATCAGCAGCCGCCGGCGGATCTCGCCCTGCACGGCGTCGTCCGACCCAGCACCTGTGAAACGGAACACCACGGTGGTGAGCGTCACCGGCGCGAGCAGTTCGAGGTTGCCGTCGGCAACGACTCGCGCGGCGGCGGTGCGGGCCAGGTCGTGGCAGTGGTCCAGCATCCGGCCGAGGCCGTCGCGGCCGTAGGCGCGCAGCGTGGTCGCGACCTTCACCGCGTCCGGGCGCCGGGTGGTCTGCAGGCTGCGGCCGAGCAGCCCGTCCAGGCCGGCGTCGATGTCGTCGGCCGGGTTCAGGTAGTCGACCGACCGCTCCAGTGCCGCGAAGCGGCCCCGGTCCTCCACCAGCAGCACGCTCGTCGCGGCCGGCTGCCAGCCGATCTTGTGCAGGTCCAGCGTCACCGAGTCCGCGAGCGCGAGGCCGTCCAGCAGCGGTGCCAGCCGGTCGGAGAACAGCGCGCCGAACCCGTACGCCGCGTCGACGTGCAGCCAGGTCCGGTGCTCCCGGGCCAGCTCGGCGATCGCGGTCAGCGGATCGACGGAGCCGTAGTCCGTCGTACCTGCCGTCGCGACGATCGCCACCGGCGTGCGGCCGGGCCGGCGCAGCTCGGCCGCCAGAAGGTCGGTGCGCATCCGGAAGGCGTCGTCGGTGCCGATCGTGACGACCGCGTCCTCGCCGAGCCCGAGGGCCGCGCAGGCGCGCTGCACCGAGAAGTGCGCGAGCTCGGAGCAGAACACCACCGGCCGGTCCAGGCCCTGCACCCCGCGCCGGCGCGCGTCGAGGCCCGCGCGAGCCGCGGCCACGTCCCGGGCGAGCAGCACGGCGAGCAGGTTCGACATCGACCCGCCCGGCGTCAGCACACCGTCCGCGCCGGCGCCGAACCCGGCCAGCCGCGCCAGCGCGCGCACCACCCACTGCTCGACCGCGAGCGTGGCCGGCCCGGAGTCGTAGGTGTCGAGCGAGGCGTTGCTCGCCGAGGCCAGCGCGTCGGCCAGCACCGCGACCCGCAGCACCGGCGGCTGCAGGTGCGCCGCGGCGCGTGGGTGGCTGAGGTCGATGCCGGTCTCGTCCAGCAGCTGCCGGACCTGTGCGAGCGCGGCGGCCTCGCCGATGCCGGCGGCCGGAACCCGCGCCTCCCCCAGCAGGTGGCGGCTGCGTCGCAGCACGGCCGCCGGCGACCCGGCCGGCAGCGGTCCGCGGCCCGCGCCGGAAACGGTCGATACGAGCGGCCAGCCGCCGCTCGCCGAGAGGGCTGCTGTGCGAAGGTCGTCCGGTGGTGAGCTCAGCGCGGTGAGGCGCGGGGCATGCGGCATGCGGTTCTCCCGAGACTTAGGTAACCCTAACTAAGGCTTGCCTAACTTATTCGGGAGCAAGGGTCGCGTGTCAACTCCGCCGCGCCGGGTGTGACGCAACCGGCGCAGGGTCAGCCGAGCAGGAAGCGCAGGCCGACGTCGCCGAACGCGACGACGTCGCCGTGCTGGAGCAGCACGTGCTCGACGCGGGAGCCGTTCACGAACGAGCCGTTCCGCGAGCCCGCGTCGCGCAGCTCGTAGCCGTCGACGGTGCGGACCAGCTCCGCGTGGTGCCGGCTGACGCTCGGGTCCGCGATGATGAGGTCGCACTCCGGGGCGCGGCCGACCAGCACCAGGTCGAGCAGCTCGCACCACTTGCCGTCGGCGTCGACCAGCATCGGCATCCCGCCCGGCTCACCGAACAGCTGCGCCGCGACCCAGTCCAGCCCCTGCGCCGTCATCGCCAGCGTCAGGGTCAGGTCCTCGCCGCCGAACAGCCGCAGGTTCTCCCGGGTGCCGTAACCGAGCAGCCGATCGCGCTGCTCGTCGAGCACGAACGCGACCACGTTGTACGTCCCCGGCCGCAGCTCGAACAGCAGCCCGCCGTCGAGGGTGTCGGTGGCGATCAGCCCCTCGGTGTCCGGGTCGTGCGCGTCCTGGACCACCACGAGCACCGGGTCGTCGACGTACTGATCCGTCGCCGCGTCGCTCCCGGCCGGCATGAACTCGACCGCCAGCCACGCCGGCGAGGCCACCGGCACCGGCCGCAGAGCGCCGCGCGGCGTGCTGGTCAGCGGCGCGGCCCGGCCGGCGTGCACCGCGACGTCCAGCTCGGGACGGCGCCCGTCCCGCCAGTCCTGGAAGAACGACCACGCGACCTTGCCGGCGAAGGTCGCGGCCTGGCTCAGGAACAGTTCCGCGATCGGCACGGCACCTCCCTCCTCCCCGCGGACCCCCGCGCGGGCAGACACCCATCGTGACATGTCAGTCACGCGCTGACCAGGCGGTTACCGCGCGGCGGCAACGACTTACGCCGCCCCGGGTGTCAGCGGCCGTACGGCGTGCGGTGCAGCAG
This sequence comes from Kribbellaceae bacterium, assembly GCA_036506875.1. Lineage (GTDB taxonomy): Bacteria > Actinomycetota > Actinomycetes > Propionibacteriales > Kribbellaceae > DASRHY01. The sequence goes on from DASXRB010000657.1 coordinate 5,319, forward strand.
GAAGGTGATCAGGTCCAGGTGGTCGATCGAGCCGTCGGCGGCCCGCACGATCCGCAGCCGCTCACCGGCGAAGTACCCGTCCTGGCCGATGAAGCCACCGGAGCCGTCGGGCCGGAACCGCGACTCGCGCGTCCCGCCCGGACCGGCCAGCACCAGCGCCCCGCCCGACGCCGTGAAGGTGTACGGCGAGTTGCCCCAGTACCAGTGCCCGAGCAGCTCCGCGCCCACGGCTACCGTCTCCTCCGGCACCCACTCGTCGGCCAGCGGCGGCTCGTACGACGCCAGCACCCGGACCAGGTCGAGCGGCACCGTCGCGCACCGCCCGTGGGTCCCGTTCGCCAGCGTCACGGCGCCGAGGCCGCGCTCCCGGTCCACGAACAGCCCGGCCACGAACCCCGGCATCGACCCGGTGTGACCGACCAGCAGGTGCTCGCCGTCCGCGTGCAGCCGCAGCCCGAGCCCGTAGCTCGCCGACAGGTTCTCCGCCGGGTCCGACGCCACCGGCGCCGCCATCTCGGCCACCGTGTCGGCAGACAGCACGTCATCCACCGGGTCGAGCCAGAAGGCGCCGTACCTCGCGAGGTCCTCGATCGTGCTCCACAGCTGGCCCGCCGGTGCCATCGCCTCCGCGTCGTACGCCGGCTCGGTCTCGAGCTGCCCGCTGAACGGGTGCACCGAGAACCCCTGCGCCGCGCGTCCGGCCGGCAGGTACGTCGTACGCCGCATGTCCAGCGGGTCGAGGATGCGGCGCTGGACCAGGTCCATCCAGGACTCGCCGCGCAACCGGGCGGCCAGCTCGCCCAGCACGCCGTACCCGAGGTTCGAGTAGTGGTGCCGGCGGTCGGCCGGCCCGGTCGCGAGGGACTCGTCCATCGCCGCCGCGAGCCGCTCGAACGGGCCGCCCGGGTTGCGCTCCCACCACGGGCCGACCGGCTCGGCGTTCATGCCGCCGGAGTGCGCGAGCAGGTGTCGCACGGTCAGGTCGCCGTACGGGATGCCTGGCAGGTGCTTGCCGACCGGGTCGGACAGCGCCAGCAGCCCGTCGTCACGGCACTGCATCACCAGGACGGCGGTGAGCGTCTTGGTGATCGAGCCGATCCGATACTGCGTGTCGGTGTCGGGCAGCGCGCCGGCGCCGGTCGCGAACCGGCCGCGGGTGCCGGTCCAGACCAGCTCGCCGTCGCGCAGCACGCCGGCCGCGATCGACGGCAGCCGGGTCGACGACTGCGCGTCGGCGATCTCCGTCAGCAGCGCGTGCGCCGTGTCGGGTCTCACCGTCACGCGAAGGCCTCCGGGGGCGGGCAGGAGCAGATCAGGTTGCGGTCGCCGTGCGCGCCGTCGATCCGCCGCACCGGCGGCCAGTACTTGGCCGTCTTGTCGACCGAGTGCGGGAACGCCGCCTCCTCGCGGGTGTAGGCGTGCTCCCACTTGTCGTTGATCACCGCCGCCGCGGTGTGCGGGGCGTTGACGAGCGGGTTGTCTCCGGCCGGCCACTCCCCCGCCGCGACCCGGTCGATCTCGTGCTTGATCGCGATCATCGCGTCGCAGAACCGGTCCAGCTCGCCCAGGTCCTCGGATTCGGTCGGCTCGACCATCAGCGTGCCCGCCACCGGGAACGACATCGTCGGCGCGTGGAAGCCGTAGTCGATCAGCCGCTTCGCGACGTCGTCCACGGTCACGCCGGTCGCCTTGGTGATCGGCCGCAGGTCGAGGATGCACTCGTGCGCGACCAGCCCGGTCTCACCGGTGTAGAGCACCGGGAAGTGCTCGCCGAGCCGCTTCGCCACGTAGTTCGCGGTCAGCACCGCGGCCTTGGTGGCGTCGGTCAGGCCCTGCGCCCCCATCATCCGGATGTACGCCCACGAGATCGCCAGCACGCCGGCCGATCCGTACGGCGCCGCGCTGATCGGGCCGACGCCGGTGTCCGGGCCGGCCTGCGCCAGCAGCGGGTGGTTCGGCAGGTACGGCGCCAGGTGCTCGGCGACCGCGACCGGGCCGACACCCGGGCCGCCACCGCCGTGCGGGATGCAGAACGTCTTGTGCAGGTTCAGGTGGCTGACGTCGCCGCCGAACTCACCCGGCTTGGCCAGGCCGAGCAGCGCGTTCAGGTTCGCGCCGTCGACGTACACCTGGCCGCCGTGGTCGTGCACGATCCTGCAGACGTCGGTGACGCTCTTCTCGTACACGCCGTGCGTCGACGGGTAGGTGATCATGATCGCGGCGAGCTCGCCGGCGTGCTCGGACGCCTTCGCCCGCAGGTCGTCCAGGTCGATCGTGCCGTCGTCGTTGCCCTTGACAACGACCACCTTCATGCCGGCCATCACCGCGGACGCGGCGTTGGTGCCGTGCGCGCTGGCCGGGATCAGGCAGACTCTACGATCGGGGCGGTTCTCGGCGGCGCTGTTCGCGCGGTGGTACGCGCGGATCGCGAG
>DASXRB010000658.1:0-4149 GCA_036506875.1 Kribbellaceae bacterium
GCGGATCGTGCGCGCCAGGGTGACGTCGATGTCGGCGGTGCGCTGTTTGAAGCGCAGGGCGACGCCGGTCGAGATGTTGCGTTCCAGGACGCTGGTGGTGACGCTGACCAGCTCGCACAGCAGTGGGCGTTCGACGAGCGAGTCGGCGATGACCACGGCCACGTCGTCCGGGTCGGACGCGGAGGCCAGCCGGACGTCGAGGTCGGCGATCCACTCGCGGGCGGCGCGGTCGAGAAGCTCGAGGAAGACCTCCTCGCGGGTCTCGAAGTAGCGCAGCACGTTCGACTTCGCCAGCCCGACGCGCTTGCTCAGCTCGCGAAGGCTGATGTCGTTCACCGTCGACTCGGCGAGCATCTCGGCGGCCGCGTCGAGGATCGCCTGCCTGCGTGCCTCCCGCTGCTCGGGGCGGCGGGCGCGCTGGAACTCCCCGGTCACCACCTCCCGAGATTAGCAGACCGCTGGGCTCTTGTTAACAGACCGGTGGTCTGATAACGTCGCTGACACCCCACCCCAGATCGACGGAGACGGACCCATGAGAGACCTCGACCTACCAGACCTGAGCGGCGAACTCGTCGTGGTCACCGGCTCGAACAGCGGCATCGGCCTCGGTGCCGCGACCCGGCTGGCCGGCGCCGGTGCGGAGCTGGTGCTCGCGGTGCGCAACGAGGCGAAGGGCGCCGGCGCCGCGGCGGAGATCCGCGCGGCGCACCCGTCGGCCGAGCTCACGGTCGAGCGTCTCGACCTGGGCAGCCAGGCCTCGGTCGCCCACTTCGCGGCCCGGATGACCGAGCGAGACAGGGCCATCGACATCCTGGTCAACAACGCCGGCGTGATGATGCCGCCGGCCCGGCACACGACCTCCGACGGCTTCGAGCTCCAGTTCGGCACCAACCACCTCGGCCACTTCGCGCTGACCGGCCGGCTGCTGCCGCTGCTACGCAAGGCCGCGAACCCACGGGTCGTGACGGTGTCGAGCACCGCGGCCCGCGTGGGCCGGATCCAGTTCGACGACCTGCAGTTCGAGCGCGGCTACCGGTCGATCCCGGCGTACGGGCAGTCCAAGCTCGCCAACCTGCTGTTCATGCTGGAGCTCCAGCGGCGCAGCGACCGCAACGGCTGGGGCCTGGTCAGCACCGCCGCCCACCCCGGCGCGACCCACACGAACCTGCAGGTCACCGGCCCGCGGATGGGTACCGGACGCGAAGGTCTGACCATGCGGCTCAGCAAGCTGTTCCCGCTGTGGCAGGAAATCCCGCAGGGCTGCCTGCCGACGCTGTACGCCGCTACCCGGCCCGACGCGACCGGCGCGACCTACTGGGGGCCGAACGGGCCGTTCGAGATGCGCGGCTTCCCGGCGTCCGCGACGTTCCCGCGCCACGCGCTCGACGAGCAGACCGCGGCACGGCTGTGGCAGGTCTCCGAGGACCTCACGGGCGTGCGGTACGAGGTCGGTCAGCGCGCCGGTAACTGACCGGGACGAGCCGTCGCCGTCCGGCGCTGACCGGCGGTAGGTTCGATCTGTGGCAGGCCTGCCAGCGGCGAGCCAGGATGAGGTCCGTGCCGCCGAGGTGATCGCGTCACTGTGTCTGGCGACGGATCTCGGCATGGGCCTCCCGCTCGAGCACGGCCTGCACAGCACCCTGTTCGCGATGCGGCTCGCGGATCGCCTCGGGGTCGACTCCGCGACCGCGTCGCAGACCTACTACGGGTGCCTGCTGTTCTATGCCGGATGCACGGCGGACGCCGAGCTCAGCGCCGAGCTGTTCAAGGGCGAACTGCTCACGCACTTCAACCCGGTGATGTTCGGGAAACAGCCGCAGATGATGGCCGGAGTCATGCGTGCACTGGCCAGCCCGGACAGCACACCGGCCGTCCGTGCGGTGCAGGCCACCAGCAGGCTTCCCAGGGCGCTCCGAGGGTATCGCCGCCATGTCGCCGCGCTGTGCGAGGTCGCGCACATGTTGAGCGAACGACTCGGTATGTCCCCCGACGTGCAGCAACTCTTCGTCCACCTCACCGACCGCTGGGACGGCAAGGGCCGGCTCGCGGGCCTCAAAGGCGAGGAGATCGCACTCCCGTTGCGCATCATCCACGTCGCGCGCGACGCCGCCCTTCAGCGCATGATCGGCGGGGTCGACCACGCCGCGCGTGTCATCAGGGAGCGCGCCGGAGGCGCGTTCGACCCGGCGATAGCCGTGTGCCTGGCCGACGACGCGACCGAGATCCTCGCGTTGAGTGACGAGTGGTCGGCGTGGGAGGACGTCCTGGCCGGCGAGCCCGCCCCTCGCCTGACGTTGCGAGGCGAGGCGATCGACCGCGCGCTCGCGGCGATCGGCGACTTCGCCGACCTGGCGTCGGCATACCTGGTCGGTCACTCCGCGGGGGTGGCGGAGCTGACCGCGGCAGCCGCACAGCGGTACGGCCTTCCGGCGTCCGCCGTGACAGCGACACGGCGGGCCGCGCTCGTCCATGACGTGGGGCGCGTCGCCGTGTCCGTCCTGATCTGGCAGAAGGCCGGGCCGTTGTCGCTGGACGAGTGGGAGCACGTCAGGCTGCACGCGTACCACTCCGAGCGTGTGCTGTGCCGATCGCCGTTCCTGGCGGCGCTGCTGCCGGTCGCGACGTTCCACCACGAGCGGCTCGACGGATCCGGCTACCACCGCGGAGCGACCGCCGCGGCGCTCACGCCGTCGGCACGGCTGCTCGCCGCCGCCGACGTGTACCACGCGATGACCGAGCCGCGGCCACACCGCGGGGCGCTGACACCGGAGCGCGCGGCCGAGCTGCTCAGCCAGGAGGCGCACGCCGGGCGGCTGGACGCCGACAGCGTCGCCGCGGTGCTGGAGGCCGCCGGACATCGATCCCCGCACGTCGTCCGGCCAGCCGGGTTGACGCAGCGCGAAGCCGAGGTCGTCGCGCTCCTCGCACGCGGCTTGCAGACCAAGCAGATCGCGCACCGGCTCGGGATCTCGGCCAAGACGGCGGACCGCCATATCCAGAACGCCTACGCGAAGATCGGCATCTCGACCCGAGCCGCTGCCGCGCTGTTCGCCATGCAGCACGGGCTGGCCGCGTGGGGAGAACTCCCGATGGCCGGAGCCGGCAGCCGGCCCTAGCGTCACCGTCAAGAGCACCCGGCCGGGTGCCGTCAGGCGGAGGCTGTCATGAGTGCTATGCGGGACACGTACACGGCGGGCCGGAAGCCGGCCGGCCGTATCGAGCGGTGGCCGGCCCAGCCGGTCGCTCTGCTGGCATGGGCCGGCATCCTCGGGCCGGTTCTGTTCACCGCGACGTTCCTGGCGCAGGAGGCATTCCGCAGGGACGAGTTCGACCCGCTCGCGGAGCCGGTCAGCGCGCTCGAAGCCGGTCCCAACGGATGGGTCCAGCAGGTCAACTTCGTGGTGTTCGGCCTGCTCACGATCGCGTTCGCGGTCGGACTCCACCGCGGGCTGCGGCCGTCACGGGCAGGCATCGCCGGCCCCGCCGCTCTGCTCGCCAGCGGAGTCGGCCTTCTGCTCGCCGCGATCTTCCCGCTGCGGGAGGACGCCGCCGGCGTCACGTACGACCCGGGCGGTCACATCGTCGCCGGCGTCGTGTTCTTCATGACCAGCGCGGTCGGGCTGATCGTCGTGTCGCGGCGGGTTGCCCGTGACCCGCGGTGGCGAGGCATCGCGACGTACACGCTCGCGTCCGGGATCGTGGCCCTCGCGGGGTTCCTCGCCGGCGGCGCGCTCTTCATGCCGGACGACGCCCCGCTGCACGACTGGATCGGCCTGTACCAGCGGATGATCGTTCTCGGCGTCCTGTTCCCCTGCCGGATCGTGCTCTCGCTCAGGCTGCTCCGGACCGCTCGTACGTGACCCAGGCGAAGCCGTCGCGGGGCTCGCGGGCGGTCGCGCGCCACCGCGACCAGTCGACCTCGGGAAAGTGGACGTCGCCGTCCGGCGCGGCCTCGATCTCGGTCAGCTCCAGCCGGTCCGCCAGCGGCAGGGCGAGGGCGTAGATCTCGCCGCCGCCGGCGACGTACACCTCGTTGCCCTCGGCAAGCTTCAGTGCCTCGTCCAGCGAGTGCGCGACGAGTACGCCGGGGGCGGACCAGTCCGGCTGCCGGGTGACGACGATCGTCGTACGTCCCGGCAGCGGGCGGCC
>DASXRB010000659.1:0-2379 GCA_036506875.1 Kribbellaceae bacterium
GCACCTGGCGGGCGAGGTCGGGCAGCTCCGCGACCTGGATGCCGAGCTGGAAGAACGTCGCCTTCGCGTGGTGCCTGGCCAGCATCCGCAGCACGACCGGCGTCCAGGTCCGCTGCGGGCCGTCGTCGAACGTGAAGAACAGCACCTTGCCCTTCGGCAGCTGGGCCGGCGGGGTCTTCGCCTCGTGCGCGACCGGCGTGGCCCTGCCGGCCCGCACCGGCGCCGTCGTCGGCTTCGGCCGCGCCGGCGTCGCCGCGTGCCGGACGGTTACCGGCCGGCTGGCCAGGTACCGGGCACCGGGCTGCTCGTGGCGCGGAACCGTGACGGACTGCGCCACCACTCCGGCCGCGATCGCGGCCGCGACGATGACGCACCCGAGCCGGACGGGGTGCAAGGGCATGCGGGCCATCCTGACGGCTCAGCGGCTCACTTGGCATCCCGAACCGCCGTGCCGTTGCCGAATCGTCGTCGTACAAGGAGAAACAGGCAGGCCGCGGGCGGCCCGTCGTACACAGCGATATCAGCCGACCACCCGCACCCCGGCGCCGGCGAGCTCGGCCAGCGCGCGTTCGGTGGTGACCCGGGCGACGCCGGCGACCAGGTCGGTCAGTACCGCGGTACTGAAGCCGGACCGGACCGCGTCCAGTGCGGTCGCCCGCACGCAGTAGTCGGTCGCGATCCCGCACACGTCCACGCTGGTCACGCCGTGCGCGCGCAGCCAGTCCGCGAGCCGGGTGCCGTCGTGGGTCTTGCCCTCGAAGCCGGAGTACGCCGCGGCGTACTCGCCCTTGTCGAAGATCGCGTCGAACGGCTGTGGGTCGAGATTCGGGTGGAAGCTGACACCGTCGGTGCCGACCACGCAGTGCGGCGGCCAGGAGTGCTCGAAGTCCGGGTCGTCGGAGAAGTGGTCGCCCGGGTCGATGTGGTGGTCGCGGGTGGCGACGACGTGTGCGTAGGTGCGGTCGTCGGCGTCGGCCTGCTGCCACTTGTGCAGCAGGTCCCCGATCCGGAAGGCGACGTCGGCGCCACCGGTGACCGCGAGGCTGCCGCCCTCGCAGAAGTCGTTCTGGACGTCGACGACGATCAGCGCCCGGCTCATCCCGTGTGTCCTCTCTCGCTGGCCCGTTGGCCTCAAGGACTCACGGTACTGCGCCGGGTGCCGCCGGCGACGGATTCGCCGTTTCGCCCGGCCGACCCGCGGGGCCGCGCCGCCGCTTCGCCGCCGGCTCAGCCGGCGGTGGGGGAGCCGCCCGTGACGCGGACGATCTCGCCGGTCGTCGCGCCGTTGCGCGGCGAGCAGAGGAACGCGATCGCCGCCGCGACGTCGCCGGTCGTGGCGAGCCGGTTCGCCGGGTGCCGCGCGGCGATCGCCGGCAGCGCCGCGTCCGGGATCACCTGGTGATGACCGTCGTCGAGGGTGATACCGGGCATGACGACGTTGACCAGCACGCCGTCGCGGCCGAGGTCGGGTGCCAGGCTGGCGCTCAACCCGTGCAGTCCGGCTTTCGCCGCGCCGTACGCCCAGCCCCCAGGAACCCGCGCTCCGCGATGTCGCTCGACACCAGCGCCACCCGGCCGTGCTCGGACCGCCGCAGCGCCGGCGCGGCCGCCCGGACCAGCCGCAGGTTGCCGACCAGGTTCGACCGCAGCACCGGCAGCAGCCGGTCCATCGGCGCGTCCTCGATCCGGTCCGGCCGCCGGGCGAAGTCCTCGACGTTCGGATCGATCCCCCAGTTCACGGCGTTCGCGACGAGCACGTCCAGCCCGCCCCACCGCTCCACCGCGGCGGCGACGGCAGCCTCCGGCGACCCGTCATCGTCCAGATCCATCGGTACGACGTGAGCCTGGCCGCCGGCGTCCGCGATCTCGTCCGCCACCGCCTTGGCGACGTCCTCCCGCGCCCGGTACGTGATCGCCACCCGCGCCCCCTCCGCGGCGAACGCCAGCGCCGTCGCCCGCCCGATCCCGCCGGACCCGCCCGTCACCAGCACAGCAGCGCCCTTCAGCCCCAGATCCACAGCCCATCTCCTCCAGTAGGTGATCCATTAGCCAGCTAACCAAAAACCTTAGCCGACTAACAAACCCCTCTCAACCCGTCATCGGGCCCTTCCGACCCGGCGTGTCGGCACTCATCGGTCCGTTCTGACCGCCCCAACGCCGCCAGATGAACGGACGCGGGCCACTTCGATCCGTTGGTCGCAAGGGGCCGATGAACGGCGACACGCCGGGTCGTAAGGGCCCGATGAACGGGATTCAGTCGGGGGATTCCAGGTTGGTGATGATGGTCCAGAGGAGGTTGCGGAGGAGCTTGCGTTCCTCGGCGTCGATGCCGCGCAGGGCGCGGCGGCCGGCGCGGGTCTGGAGCTGCTGGACCTGCTC
>DASXRB010000660.1:0-2921 GCA_036506875.1 Kribbellaceae bacterium
GCAGCGTCCGGCGGCGCTGAACGCCTGTCCGGCGAACGCCTCGCGGATCGACTCGTCGAACAGGTCATACGCGGCGACCCCCTCGCCGGAGACGATGATCCGTTCCGGTCCGAACAGGTTCGCCATGGCCGCCAGGCCCAGGCCGATCGCCCGGCCGGCGCGGGCGAACACCGCCCGCACCGACGGGTCACCGTCCCGGGCGCGAGCGACGGCAGCTTCGATGGTCAGGTCGGGCACGCCCGCCGCGGCGCGGGCAGCCGCGACGATCGAGGCCGTCGAGGCGACGGCCTCGACACACCCGGACCCGCCGCAGTGGCAGGCGGGCCCGCGGACCGCCACCGGCACGTGCCCGATCTCCCCGGCGACGCCGTGGGAGCCGGCCACCACCGAGCCGTTGATCACGAGCCCGCAGCCGATGCCGGCGCCGACGGTCACCAGCGCGAACGACGACGCGCCCACGCCGTCGCCGAACCACTGCTCGGCGGTGGTGAGCGCGCGCACGTCGTTCTCGATCGTGACGGACAGGCCGGTGGCCCGTTCCATGAGCTCGTTCAGCGGTACGCCACGCCAGCCGAGGAACGGCGAGTACCGCACCAGGCCGATGCGCCGGTCGACGTCGCCGGACACGGCAACCCCGAGGCTGTGCGTGCGTTGCGCGTACGCGGGCGACTCGGCGAGCAGGTCGGCGACCACCTCGCCCAGCACGGAGACGACGGCGGGCACGTCGGGTGCCGGCAGTGCACGATGGCGTGTCGTGCGGACCTGGGCTCGCAGGTCGGTGAGCACGCCGAAGACCTCGTCGGCGTTGATCTTCAACCCGACGAAGAACTCGCGGTCGGAACGGATGTCCAGCGGGCTGGCGGGCCGACCGACCCCTGCCCCGGGCTGCTGGCGCGAGCCGAGTTCCTCCAGGTAGCCGGCGTCGACGATCGGCCTGGCCGCCTTGGTCACCGCCGCCGTCGACAGGCCGGTCCGCCGCGAGACCTCCACCCGGGAGACCGGGCCCTGGGTCAGCACGGTGGCGAAGACGGTCGCCGCCGCAGGGGTGGTGATCTGGGCACGGCGCGAACCCGGACGCGGCATGCCCGTACCGTACGATATTTAATTAACTTCGTCAATAAGCTAATTAATCATCATTTGGCCGAGCTGGGCCTGCTGAGACATCTGCGGTTTCCGAGGACGAGGCATGCCCCGGCCGTTCAGTTGGTCAGGAAGCACCAGCTTTCGAAGTCGGCGGCGCGGCCGTCGGGATCGCCTCGGCTACGCCCACCGTCATCTGGGCGACCACCGGGCCGCGATACGCGCCCTCGACTCACCCGGCGATCGCCCGGCCGAGCACGATCAGCACGCTCGACCAACCGGGTTCACGCTCCGTTGAGCGTCCTCACCACCTGGTCACGAGGGCGCGATGATCGCGGCAGCCCCTGTGATCACTGCTCCCACGGAACCGATGAACTCACCGCCACGGCGGCGGCCAGTGCCTGGTTACGCAGCTCGCCCACGACCGCGTCCGGCTCCGGGTCCAGCTCGGCCAGCAGCCGGAGCAGCGCGGGCAGCGCCGTAGCTGCCTGCGGCCCAAGGGTTGCCAGGGCGTCGCAGGCCGCTCGGCGACGCGCCATCGACGGTGCCGCCAATTCGCCGATCAACCATTCCGTGAGGCTGCGCGGTACCGCGGTCACCGGCCCGCGCTCGACCGACCCGGCCGCAACCGGTCCGGGCACCGCCGACGCCGGGTGACCTGCCACGTCCGGGGCTGGCGTATCCGCGGGCGGGGGATCTGCAGCCGCCGGCTTCGCGGCCACCGGCTCCGGGTCCGCCTCCACCTCAGCGTCGTCCTGGATCATCGCCTGCCAGGAGCGCTCGATGCGCAGCTGTTCCAGCCGCGGCCCGAGATCGACGATGGCCGCGACGAGTTCCATCCGGGTGTACTCGTCCCACGAGTCGTGGTCGCCCTTCGGCTGGGCGCTGCTATCCAGCGCCGCCAGGAAACCGTTGAGCACCGACATCAGCCGCTCCGGATCGCCGTGCAGTCCCCGGAGGTACCCCACTGCTCCCCGGTGCCACACCCGCAACGGAGGCACCAGCAGGGTCATCAGCGACGTCTCGAAGGCCGTGTCCAGGAAGTCGGTCACCACGGCGACCGCCTGAGGCGGTGCATCATGCGGATCCGCGGCCAGGCGACGCAGTTCCGCCAGCGCCAGCAGGCCTTCGAACACCGTGTGCTGCTGCTCGAGTGAGACCGCCCGAGGAGCGCACAACCGCACCCAGCCGGCCAGCGCCGGTGCTCCGGCAAGCGCCGCAACGCCGAAGCGGCGCAGGCCGTCAATCGCCGAGCGGCTCTGCTGCCAGTGCTGCGGATCCAGGGCAGCAGTCAGCGCAGTTCCGGCCACCGAACCGGTCGACGCGCTGATCGCCTGCGCCGCAGCTGCGAGACCGGTCGTATCGACGTTCGGAAACGCCGCCGCGACACAATCGCCGCCAACCGGGTACCGCCTCGCAGCCATGCCCGCACGTTAGCAATCGCCGTCGACCGGCCCCTCTCCGCCCGGATCTCGTGGACCCGGGCGCCATCCTGCGTCCGCGGGCCCGCGCGGCCCGTCCGCGCGGTCGCCGGGCGCCGACGGCGGCGGAGCGGCCGCGTGACCGTGGTGGCGGTGCCGCGTCACCGGCGTAACGCGTCGCGGATCGTCTCCAGGTCGTGGATCCGCGTAGGCGGCTGGCCGCGGCCGGTGCCGTGCCACAGCTCGGCCGGCAGGGTCGCCAGCAATATTGCGCGCAGGCGCTCATGCCGGCTGAACTTGGCCCGCATCGCCTCGCGCATCACCGTGTGCTTGAGCCCGTTCCACTGATGCAGCTGCGTGTCGTCCAGCAGCACGAGCTTGCGGTGCTTGCGCGCCGCTGCGCCGTTGCCACGCGCCAGC
>DASXRB010000661.1:0-2018 GCA_036506875.1 Kribbellaceae bacterium
GATCGTGGACGAGGACCGGCCGCAGGACAAGACGGAGGACAAGTGACGGATCGACCGATTGGCAGCGAGTTCGGCGATGGTGAGCCCGTCGTCCGGGCCAAGCGCCGGATCGACCCGGACACCGGCGCGCTGCGGGAGCAATCCACCTCGGATGCTCCCGCGGCCGGCGCCGATCCGGGCATGCCGGGCACCCCGGGCGCGCAGCCGCCGCGGGACCCGTCGGACCTGATCGGCCCGTCCGCCCAGGAGGCACTGTTGACCGAGGCGCTGGCCGAGCGTACGGCGGATCTGCAGCGGCTGCAGGCCGAGTACGTCAACTACAAGCGCCGGGTGGACCGGGACCGGCAGGCGAGCCGCGAGCTCGTCATCGGCTCGGTGCTGACCGAGCTGCTCGGGATCCTGGACGACGTCGGCCGGGCCCGTGAGGCGGGTGAACTGGAGGGCGCCTTCAAGGCGGTCGCCGAGTCGCTCGAGCGGGTCACCGAGAAGCTCGGCCTGGAGAAGTACGGCGAGCAGGGCGACCCGTTCGACCCGCGCATCCACGAGGCGCTGCTGCACAACTACTCCGACGAGGTGGACGGCCCGACCGCGACGCTGGTGATGCAGCCGGGGTACCGCCTCGGCGAGAGGGTCCTGCGGCCGGCTCGGGTGGCCGTCTCGGAACCGACCGAGCAACTACCGGCCGAGGCCGCGCGGGCCGACGTACCGGTGGAGAACACAGATGAAGACCAGGCCGCGGACAAGCCCGCGGAGTAATCGACACGGCGGGAGGGGAGGCGTCGGATGAGCACGAAGGACTGGCTCGAGAAGGACTTCTACAAGGTTCTCGGCGTCTCCAAGACCGCCGATGCCGACGAGATCAAGAAGGCCTACCGCAAGTTGGCGCGCAAGTACCACCCGGACTCCAACTCCGGGGATGCCGCCGCGGAGGCCAGGTTCAAGGAGATCTCCGAGGCGTACGACGTGGTCGGTGACCCCAAGAAGCGCAAGGAGTACGACGAGGCGCGAAGGCTGTTCGGCAGCGGCGGCTTCCGGATGCCGGGCAGCAGCGGATCGGGCGGCGGCTTCGACTTCAACGTCGGCGACCTGTTCAACCGCGGCGGCACCGGTGGCGGTGGGCTCGGCGACATCCTGGGCGGCATGTTCGGCGGTGGCGGCCGGACCACGACGACTACGTCGACTGCCCGGCCGAGGCGCGGCGCCGACATCGAGACCGAGGCGACGATCGAGTTCGCCGAGGCCGTGAACGGTGTCACCGTCGCGCTCCGGATGACCAGCGACGAGCCGTGCAAGACCTGCCGTGGCACCGGTGCGAAGTACGGGACGGTGCCGAAGGTCTGCCTGAAGTGCGAGGGCACGGGCATGCAGACCTCGGTCCAGGGTGGCGTGTTCGCCATGACCGAGCCGTGCACCGAGTGCAAGGGGCGCGGCCTGGTCGTCGACCAGCCGTGCGAGACCTGCCACGGCTCGGGCCGAGGCCAGTCGAGCAAGACCATGCAGGTCCGCATCCCGGCGGGCGTGCAGGACAGCCAGCGGATCCGGCTGAAGGGCAAGGGCGCGGCCGGCGAACGGGGTGGCCCCGCGGGCGACCTCTACGTCACGGTGCACGTGAAGCCGCACCGGATCTTCGGCCGCCAGGGCGAGCACCTGACGCTGAACGTCCCGGTGAGCTTCACCGAGGCCGCGCTGGGCGCCGAGATCAAGGTGCCGACACTGGACGGTCTGCCGGTCACGGTTCGGATCCCCGCCGGTACGGCGAACAGCAGCAAGCTGCGCGTCCGTGGCAAGGGATCGGTCCGGCGGGACGGCACCAAGGGCGACCTGCTGCTCACCCTCGAGGTGCAGGTCCCGCACGAGCTGACCGACGAGCAGCGGGCCAAGCTGCAGGAGTTCAGCTCGGCGTCGGACCAGCCTGACCTGCGGGCCGGGTTGTTCGGGAGTCCGTGATGGGTATTCCGTTCAGCCAGGTGCCGACCTGGGACGACCGCACTCCGATCTACGTGATCTCGGTGGCGGCT
>DASXRB010000662.1:0-2421 GCA_036506875.1 Kribbellaceae bacterium
CTCGCGGAGCTGGACGAGCTGACCGGGCTGAAGCGGGTCAAGCGTGAGGTGCACCGGCAGGTGGCGCTGCTCAAGGTGGAGAAGCTGCGCACCGAGGCAGGGCTGAAGAGCCCGACGATCACCCGGCACCTGGTCTTCACCGGCAACCCCGGCACCGGCAAGACGACGGTGGCACGACTGGTGAGCGGGATCTACAACGCGCTCGGGCTGCTCAGCAAGGGCCAGCTGGTCGAGGTGGACCGTTCCGAGCTGGTCGCCGGGTACCTCGGCCAGACCGCGACCAAGACCGCCGAGGTGGTGGCGTCCGCGGTCGGCGGGGTGCTGTTCATCGACGAGGCCTACAGCCTGACCGGGGACCAGTACGGCGAGGAGGCGGTCGACACCCTCGTCAAGGAGATGGAGGACCGCCGCGACGACCTGGTCGTGATCGTCGCCGGGTACCCCCTGCCGATGATCGGCTTCATCGCGCAGAACCCCGGGCTGGCGAGCCGGTTCCGGACCACGATCGAGTTCGACGACTACACCGACGACGAGCTGGCCGAGATCCTGACCGGGCTGGCGGCCGACGCCGACTACGAGGTGACCGAGGCGGCCGAGACGCGGTTCCGGGAGATCCTGGTGGCGACGCCGCGGGGCAGCGCGTTCGGCAACGGCCGGTTCGCGCGGAACGCACTGGAAGCCGCGATCGGACGGCACGCGTGGCGCCTGCGCGACGTCCAAGCACCTACGACAGAGCAACTCCGCGCGCTGCTGCCCGAGGACTTCGACGAGGAGCCCGAGGACGGCGGCGCGGACGAGGCACCGCAGACACCCGCCCAGCCTGAGCCCGACGGGCCGCAGCGCGACGACGGACCCGATGAAGGAGGTACGCCGTGAGTGCGACCAGCACGGCGCCGCAACCCGCGCCGCAGCCGGTCAGACCGCCCCAGCACGCACCGCAGCCGGTACCACAGCCCGGCACCCCCGCCGGGCGGCCGTCCGGCGCGGCCGCGCGGTTGGTCACCGCGATCCGCTCCGGCGTGTCCGGCACCCCCGGCACGATGCGGCTGCTGCTGGCCGCCGCCGCCACGATCTCGGTCGTGTTCGGCCTGGCCGCCGCACAGGGCTTCGCCGAGGCGAGCGGCGCACTGGACCGGGCCGACGCGAACACCGCGCAGCTGGTCCGCCTGCAGGCGATCCACACCAACCTGGTCCGTGCCGACGCGGACGCCACCAACGCGTTCCTGGTCGGCGGCCTGGAGCCGCCGGCCCAGCGGCAGGACTACCAGAACGCGCTGGACGAGGCGAGCCGGCTGATCGCCGACGCGGCCCGCTCCCAGCCAGCGGACAACGCGGCCCTGGCCGCGCTCAACACCGCGGTCCTGGAGTACTCCGGCCTGGTCGAGCAGGCCCGCACCAACAACCGCCAGGGCCTCCCGGTCGGCGCGCAGTACCTGCGCGACGCCAGCTCCGGCCTGCGCGCGAACGCCCTGCCGCTGCTGGAGAACCTGGTCAAGGCCAACGAGGACCGGGTCACGCTGGAGTTCGACGGGATCGGCCGCGGCTACGTCTGGCTGTCGGTCGCCGGGCTGCTCGCCCTGGTGGTGATCGGCTTCACCCTCTTCTGGCTGGCCCGCAGCACGCACCGCTACGTCAACGTCCCGCTGGCGGTCGGCGGCATCGCGATCCTGATCGCCACGTTCGGCGGCGCGACCGCGCTGGCCAGCGCCGGCTCCAAGGTGGACGACATCAGGCACCGCCCGTACGAGGCCACGCTGGCGCTCGCGCAGGCCCGGATCGCGGCGTTCGACGCGAAGTCCAACGAGAGCCTCACGCTGATCTCACGCGGCTCCGGCCAGGCCTTCGAGAAGAACTGGCAGGCCGCCGCGCAACGGGTCACCGACCGGCTGAACCAGGCCGGCAGCCTGTACGACGAGGCCGCCGCGCTACCGGCCGCGTGGAACAGCTATACCGGGATCCACAAGGCGATCCGCAGGGCCGACGACGGCGGCGACTGGGACGGCGCTGTCGCGCAGGCGATCGGCGCCGAGGACAAGACGCCCAACAAGACTGGCGTCACGTCCAACGAGGCGTTCGGCAGCTTCGACAGCAAGTCGGCGCAGGTGCTCAGCAGCACCGTCGACCAGACCCGGTCGCAGCTGTCCGACGCCGGCGGGCCGCTGCCGTTCGCGCGCTGGCTGACGCTGGCCGCCGGCCTGCTGGCCGCGGTGTGCGCCTGGCTGGGTGTCTCGCAGCGACTGGAGGAGTACCGATGAGGCGCATCACCCTCACCGCGCTGGTCGCGGGCGTCCTGCTGCTGGCCGGCTGCGGCTCCGGCCAGTACGACGCCACGCCGCTTCCCGGCACGACGTCGTCCGCGCCGTCGGGCGGCTCGACCAGCGCGCCGACCACAGCCCCGACCTGCGCGAACCCGACGGCGTC
>DASXRB010000663.1:0-6387 GCA_036506875.1 Kribbellaceae bacterium
GCGCCGGTGCTGTTCGCGGTGATGGCCGACTCGTTGTTCAGCGCCGGCTGGGGGCCGGGCTGGATGCTGAACCACTGGCTGCAGCTGGCGCTGATCACGCCGGTGATGCTGTACGCCGGCTGGCCGATCCACCGCATCGGATGGTTGACCCTCTGGCACCGAACCGCGGACATGAACAGCCTGATCACGCTGGGCACCTGCGCGGCGTACGGGTACAGCCTTCTGGTCACCGTCGTCCCGTCGGTGTTCCCGTCCGACGTCCGCGAGGTGTACTTCGAGGCGGTCGGGGTGATCCTGACGCTGATCATGCTCGGACGGTTGCTGGAGGCGAAGGCCAAAGCGGGCACGGGCGAGGCGATCCGGGCGCTGCTGGGCTTGCAGGCTCGCACCGCGCGGGTGGTGCGCCACGGCGTCGAGACCGAGATCCCGGTCGAGGACGTGCGGGTCGCCGATGAGGTGGTGATCCGTCCGGGCGAGAAGGTGCCCGTGGACGCCGTCGTGCTGTCCGGTTCGTCGGCGGTCGATGAGTCGATGGTCACCGGTGAACCGATACCGGTCACCAAGCGCTCCGGCGACGCCGTGATCGGCGCCACCGTCAACGGCACCGGGTCGCTGCGCGTGCGCGCGGACAAGGTCGGCGCGGACACGATGCTGGCCCAGATCGTCCGGTTGGTACAGCAGGCGCAGGCGTCGAAGGCACCCATCCAGCGGCTCGCGGACGCGATCTCGGCGTACTTCGTTCCGGCCGTCATCGCCATCGCGATCGGCAGTTTCGCGGCGTGGTTCGTGGCCGGGCCGTCTCCGGCGCTCACACTCGCACTGGTCTCCGCGGTGGCGGTGCTGATCATCGCCTGCCCGTGCGCGCTGGGCCTGGCGACGCCGTTGTCGATCATGGTGGGCACCGGCAAGGGGGCGCAGGCGGGCATCCTGATCCGCTCGGCCGAGGCACTGGAGACGGCCCACCGGATGGACACGGTGGTGCTGGACAAAACCGGCACCATCACCGCCGGCAAGCCGATGCTGACCGACGTACGCGCGGTCGGTGACGTCGACGAGCGCGAGCTGCTGGCACTGGTTGCCGGCGCGGAGGCCGACAGCGAGCACCCGCTCGCCGCCGCCGTCGTCGCCGGTGCCCGCGAGCGCGGCGTGACGCCGGCCGCTGCCGCCGGGTTCGACTCGGTCACCGGCAAGGGCGTGCAGGCCACCGTCGGCGGCCACGCACTGCTGGTCGGCAACGCGGCTCTGCTGGCCGGCGTCGGCATCGACGCCGCGGGGCTGGAGACGATCGCCGGTGAGTTCTCCGCGCAGGGCAAGACGCCGGTGATGGCTGCGGTCGACGGTCGGCCCGCCGGTGTGCTGGCGGTCGCCGACACCGTCAAGGACGACTCGGCCGGCGCCATCGCCGCCTTGCAGGACCTCGGTGTCGACGTCGTGATGATCACCGGTGACAACGCGCGCACCGCCACCGCGATCGCGGGCCAGGTCGGCATCGGGCAGGTGGTCGCCGAGGTGCTGCCCGAGCACAAGGCCGACGAGGTACGCCGCCTGCAAGCCGGCGGCCGCAAGGTCGGGATGGTCGGCGACGGTATCAACGACGCGCCGGCGCTCGCCGCCGCTGACGTGGGGCTGGCGATCGGCACCGGCACCGACGTGGCCATCGAGGCGGCGGATATCACCCTGATCTCGGGTGCGCTGGGCGGCGTCGTCACCGCGATCCGGCTGTCCCGCGCGACGATGCGCAACATCCGGCAGAACCTGTTCTTCGCCCTGGTCTACAACGCGATCGGCATCCCGGTCGCAGCCGGCGTCCTCTACCCGTGGCTCGGTATCCGGCTCAGCCCGATGCTCGCCGCGGTCGCCATGGCCCTGTCGTCGCTATCGGTCGTCACCAACGCCAACCGGCTGCGTCGCTGGAGCACGCAACCACTGCGGGCCGCCGCACCTGCGCGCATCGAGCCGCGGGTCGACGTGCCGCAGCACGCGCCCGAAAGGAAAGCTGAGATCGACATGACCGCCGGCCGCTACGACCATCACGAATCCACCGCCCACACCGACCCGGTGTGCGGGATGACCGTGACACCCGAGGCCGCCGCGGCGTACCGCGACATGAACGGCCACCACTACTACTTCTGCTCGCCCGGCTGCGCCACCGCCTTCGACGCCGATCCCGACCGCTACGCAACCGCGCACCGGCACGGCTCGTCCTGATCCGGCGATCGCGACGCAGACAGCGATCCGCGAGCGTCTGTCCAAGGGCTCGTGGCCCCGGCGGCCTGTCCAGCAACCGTCCGGAGTTCGGCGACAAGCCGCGATTGCGCGGTGCGGAGTCAGAGTCCGGGGGCGCCGTAGACCGGGAACCAGCGGGTCGGGTCGGGCTCGATCCGCAGGTCGTCGGCGAGGACCGACCTGACCTGCAGCTCGACGGTGTTGTCGCGGCGGTCCGGTCCGGTGGGGGCGAACGGGTACCAGCTGCCCTGCTTGTAGAGGTAGACCAGCCCGAGCGGGTGGGTGCCGTCGGTGAAGGCGACCACGGTGCACAGCAGCGCGGCGCCGAAGCCGGCGTCGACGAGCGCGCTGTTGACCGCGTGCAGGTCGGTGACCAGGCCCGCGACGTCGTCGGCGCCGGCCTGACGGACCAGCCAGGTGAAGCCGTAGTCGTCGGTCTGGCTGGTGTACCTGCCGCCGTCGAGGGCGAGCAGCCTGTCGACCTCCTCGCGCAGCGCGGCGAAGCCGCCGCCTTCGGCGGCCTTGAAGCACACCGAGCCGGTTCCGGTGGGCCGGTACCCGGTAGCGGCCTGCAGGGTGATCGCGGCGGCAGGCAGGGCGAAGAGCTGGTCGAGCTTCGGTGGGACGGGTTTGCCGCGGCCGAGCAGGGCATCCAGGAAGCCCATCGCGTCACCCCTGCTCGCCGAGCTGGCGAGCGATGGCGGCCAGATGGTCGAGGCGGCGCTGCAGCGGCGGGTGGGTGGCGAACAGCGAGGAGAGGCTGAAGCCCCGCGAGAGGGCCGGGACGAAGAAGAACGCGTTGAACGCCTCCGCCTGCCGCAGGTCGCGCGTCGGGATGCGGGCGATCTCGCCGCTGACCTTGGTCAGTGCCGAGGCCAGCGCGGACGGCCGCCCGGTCAGCACTGCCGAGGAGCGGTCGGCGGCCAGCTCCCGGTAGCGGGACAGGGCCCGGGTGAGCAGGAACGAGAGCGCGTAGACGACCTCGGACACGAGCACGACCGTCATCACCACCACGGCCGCGTTCTGGTCGCGGCTGCGGCCGCCGACACCGGCGTACAGGCCGAAACGGGTCATGAGTCCAGCGAGCACGCCGAGGAACGAGGCGATCGTCATCACGGCCACGTCCCGGTGCGCGACGTGCGACAGCTCGTGGGCCAGCACGCCTTCGAGCTCGTCGGTGTCCAGCCGCCGCAGCAGCCCGGTGGTGACGCACACCACAGCCCTGCCGGGGCTGCGCCCGGTGGCGAACGCGTTGGGCATGTCGGCATCCGCGACAGCCACCGCCGGCTTGGGCATGTCGGCCAGCGCGCACAGCCGGTCGATGACGCCGTGCAGCTGCGGCGCCTGCTCGGGTGTCACCACCCGGCCACGCATCGCGTACAGGGCGATGCGGTCGGAGAACCAGTACTGGCTGAACAGCACCGCCCCGGCGAGGACGATCGCGATGAACGCGCTCTTCGTCAGAGTGATCAGCACGGCGACGAAGACGACGTACAGCAGTCCGAGGAGAAACGCGGTCGCCAGCATCCGGCCGGTCAGGCCGCGGTCGGGTTTGAAGCGGGTCCTCATCTGGTCACCCACGATAGTCGCGCCGGCTGGCTGACGCTGGCGTCAGGGGTGCAGCTAGGCGCATTGATGGGTCATGTGCTCGATGTCGTCCGACACCGTCTGGAGCAACTGGTGGGCGAGGTCTCCGTGCGCAGCCGCGCCTCCACAAGGGTCAGCCCTTCCTCGGCGTCCTCGTCGATGTGGACCTCGATGCTCCATCGCCTGCTCGTCGGCATCGCTGTCATCCGTTCTGTGCCGGGTGGCCTTCGCAGATCAGCGTCGTACGACGGATCACGAGCAGGCAGGGCCTTTCGGTCCGGAGGGCGGGGAACTTCTTCCCTGCACCTGACGCGTGCCGGGTGATGTGCTTCATCCGGTGGCCGAGCGGCAGCGGGAGGGGAGTCATGGTCGCATCGAGACGCAGAGCTGCTGCGGTGGCGGCGATCGTCATACTCGTGGTTGCCCTTGCCGGGTGCGCGGCCGGAGCGAACACCGCCGCGGGGCAACCGCACGCCGCCGGGTTCTGGCTGGGCCTGTGGCACGGGATCATCAGCCCGGTCACGTTCGTCGTGTCGCTGTTCAACGACCGGGTGAATGTCTACGAGATCCACAACAACGGCGGCTGGTACAACCTCGGCTTCCTCCTCGGTATCGCGGGTCCCGCCTCGAGCGCCGGGTCGGCCGGGCGTGCGTCGTCCCGGTCCCGGCCGCGCAAGTCCGGCGGCGAGTGATCACGCGGCCACGCCGCGAGGGGACCTTGGTCGGGCCTGTGGAGTCCTTGCGCCCTGTGCGGTGGCGGCGCGCACCGGCTGTGCTGGGGAAGTGGGGGAGTGTCCGGGTGTGGATGCGGGAAATCAGGTGGTGAACGCGAGATGGGCTACATCGTGGTCGGCGTGGACGGGACCGAAGGGTCGGTCGCGGCGCTTCGCTGGGCCGCCCGGGAAGCCGTCCGGCTGGACGCGGACCCTGGTGGCCGTGCACGCGTGGCCGTCCAGCCGCGGGACCGCGGCGGTATCCGAGCGGGATCTTCGCGGGGCCAGATCGGCGGTCCGGGAGAACATCCTGAACTGGGTCTGTTCAGCGCTGGACCCGCAGACCACACCGGTCCGGGTCAGGGTCGAGGTCAGGTTCGGCCGGCCGGCCGCCGTACTGCCCGCGGTCGCCGGCTCTGCGCTCGCACTGGTGCTCGGCGACAACGACGCGCAGGGGTCGTCCGTGGCGGCACGGCTGCGTGCGCGCTGTCAGGCCGCCGCCCTCTGCCCGGTCGTGGTGGTGCGTGCGGTGGACGGTCAGGTCGTGGCGGGGCCGACGGTGATCGGTGCACAGCAGTGACCGTTCGTGACAGGCGAGGCGCGATGGCGTAGGCGCCGGGTCAGTCTCTGTCCCGAAGGTCCCGTCCTGCGCGGACCTCGTTCAACACCATCGCGGCCGTGCGGGGCGCGGTCCGCCGGCGTGTCCTGGCGGTGGCCGTCGCGATTCATGCCGGTCATCATGAACAGCATCATCAGCGGGCAGGTCAGGGCGATCAGCACGACCAGCAGGGTCGACACGTCGATGCCCGCAGCGGCGAGGCCCACGACCAGGATCGCGGCCGCGATCGCGTACAGCGGAAGGTGTTCGCGTCTCATGACAACCCTTTCCTCGACAGTTCCAGCCTGAGGTCGTACGCCTCCACGGGGCACTGTCCAAGGTCGGTTCAGGTACGGCGAAAGTCCCGTGTACCCGCACCCCAGGTGACCCTGCGCGTGGTCATCGGCGCGCCGCTCGCGCTGCCCGTGCTGTTCGCGGTGATGGCCCACGACGTCCTCGGGGGGCGCAGGCCGACGTTCACTGTCCGTCGTGGGCAACGCCAACCGGCTCCGCCGGGCACGGCCGCGCTCATGAGTACGGCTCCGGCGTCCCGGTCCACGGTCGGGCGGCAAGCTGGCCGAGGAGGGCGCCGTCCAGCGAGCGGACCGCGGCGCTGGCTACGCTGGGGCACGATGGCTCGGCGTCGTAACGGGATCACCCGGGCGACCGCGCGCGTAATGACCATGGCGGCGGTCCTCGCGGGCGTGTTCGCCATGCACGCGCTGACCAGCCATCACGACCCGGCCATCGCCGGGTCGGTCGCGTCCGACCGGGCCGCGGCGCACGCCATCGAGCGCCACGTGGGACACGGAGGCGGCGTCATGGTCCCGGCCGGCGATTGCTGCGACGGGTCCGGCGCAGCGACGGCCGCGCCTGCCGAGCACCAACTGATGCCCGGAGCCTTGGTGCCGGACATGGCGACGTGTGTCGCCGTCCTCGCCGGCTCGCTGCTCGCGCTGGTTCTCGCACTGATCGCCCAGCGCGGCACGGGCCGCCGTGGCCGGCTGGTGTGGCGGCCGCCGGTAGCGGCGGTCGCGCTGTCCGGAGGCCGCCCGCCGCCCCGGCCGGCTCCATCGCTGACGGAGCTCTGCATCCTGCGCACGTAGGCCTCTCCCCGCCCGGCCGCGCTCTCTGACGCGGCGCCGGGCACTCACGTGCGCACGCTCTTCGTCACCTGTCGATGGAAGGACCTACACCGATGTCTCGTACCACCCGTCTGCTGGCACCCGTGACCGTCGCGGTGGCCGCTGCGTTCACGCTCGC
>DASXRB010000664.1:0-3118 GCA_036506875.1 Kribbellaceae bacterium
ACCTGCGGTTCCCCACCTCGAAGTACGACGAGCAGTTCAGCCGGGTGTGCTCGGAGAACCCGTTCGACAGGGCACCGGCCGTCGTCACCGGCTTGAACGTCGACCCCGGCGCCAGCTGCCCCTGCGTCGCCCGCGACAGCAACGGCGTCCCGGCCGCCTGCGAGTAGAGCGCGTTCAGCTCCTTCTGGCTGATCCCGCCGACCCACAGTCCCGGGTCATAGGTCGGGTACGACGCCATCGCCATGATCTGCCCGGTCTTCACGTCCATCACCACGGCCGCACCGGAGTCCGCGGCGTACTTGCGGTGCGTGATCTGGTCGTACGTTCCCCGGGCCCGCATCATCGCGCCGCGCAACTCGCGCTCCACCAGCGCCTGCAGCCGCGCGTCCAGGCTGGTCACCAGCGTCGACCCCGGCACCGGAGCGGTCTGCTTGTCCACCCCGTTCGCGCGCCCGAGGTTGTCGACGGTCACGCTCTTCACGCCCGGCGCCCCGCGCAGCAGCCGGTCGTAGGTCCGTTCCAGCCCGGCCCGCCCGACCAGGTCCGACCGGTGCGTCACCGGGTCCCTGCCGGACGCCTCGATCTTGTCCAGCTCCTCGGTGGTGATCGGCGACAGGTAGCCCAGGACGTGCGCGGCGTTCATCCCGAACGGCGCCGGGTAGGCCCGCAGCGCGACCGAGTCGGCGATGATGCCCGGGAAGTCCTCGCGGCGCTCCATGACCTCGATCGCGACCTGCTCGCTGACGTCCTTGGCGACCGGGATCGGCTGGTACGGCGACCCGTTCCAGCACACCGGCGGCTTGCTCGCCCCGGGCTCGCCGCACAGCTTCGTGTGCGCCAGCAGCTCGTCGTACGGCTGGTCGAGGATCTTCGCCAGGCGCGTCAGCACCGCGCGCTGCTGCGCCGACGGGAGCTTGGTCATCACGGCGCGGTCGACCGTGATGACGAGCGAGACCCGGTTCCCGACCAGCGTCCGGCCGTGCGCGTCGACGATCGCGCCGCGGGTCGCCGGGATCAGCACCTCGCGGTTCCTGTTCTGCACCGCGGCCTGCTGGTACTGCTCCCCCGCGACCACCTGCAGCCACCACAGCCGCCCGAACAGCGTCGCGAGCAGCGAGAAGAGCAGCACCTGGATGACGAACAGCCGCAGCCGCGGCCGCAGCGGCGCGCGGTACTCCGGGGTCATGTCGCTGACCGGCGACCAGTCCGTCATAGCGGCAGCCTCCCGGAGGCCCCACGCCGGTCGGTCGCCGACTCCAACCGCCCGATCCCCCACATCACCAGCGGTACGACGACGATCGCGGCGAGCAGGTCGTACCCGATCGCGATCCCGAGCCGGGCACCGACGTCGGCGCGCTCCACGTTCGGGTCGCGCAGCAGCGCGCCGGTCGCGGCGAACACGATATGCGCCAGCGACGTGCACAGCAGCACGCTGATGCCGACCTGCCACGGCGTGATCGGGGTCGCGCCCTCCCGCCGGATCAGCCCGCCGAGGTAACCGGCCAGGGTCAGCGCGAGCGCCCAGCGGCCGGCCGTGTGGTCGGCCGGCGGCGCCAGGTCGAGCAGCAGCCCGCCGGCGAACCCGGTCAGCGCGCCGAACTCCGGCCCGCGCGCCAGCGCGAACCCGATCACCGCGAGCAGCGCCAGGTCGCAGGTCACCCCGGCGATCGCGATGTGCGGCAACGCCGACAGCTGGAACGTGACGGCGAGGACCAGGACGACCGCGGTGACGACCGCGCGCACGTTGCGCATCTCAGCGCTCCGCCGGCGACGCGGACGGCGACGGCGTGGCCGTCGGCTCGGGCGTGGGCTTCGGGGTCACCACGGGCTGCGGCCGGGGCGGCAGCACCGCGTCGCGCGGGTTGCGGGCCGGCGGCCCGACGACCACGCCGACGGTGTCCAGCGTGGTCGCGTCCACGAACGGCCGCACCACCGCGGTCGACCCGAACAGCCCCGCGAACGGGCCCACTGCGACCACCTCGCCGATCGGCACGCCGGGGACGTACGGCGCGTTGCCGCGCGAGCCCCACGTCACCAGCCGGTCGCCGACCTTCGGCTTGGCCCGCAGGTCGACCAGCTTGAACTCCAGCGTGGCGCTCGAGCCCTGCCGGCCGAGCCCGGTGACGAACCCGAGCGCCATGGTCCGCTCCAGCCGGCCGCCGACGGTGGACCCGGCGTCGGTGATCAGCAGCACGGTCGCGTTGCTCTGGCTGGCCCGGACCACCCGGCCGACCAGGCCGTCGCCGTTCAGCACGGTCATGTCGGCGCGCACCCCGTCGGCGGTGCCGGCGTCGATCGTCACGGTCTGGGTGAAGTCCTGCGCGGGACCGATCGCGATCACCCGCGCGGGCGCGATCTTGTACTGCCCCGCGGCGGCCACCTTCAGCAGCCCGTCGAGCTCGGCGGCGCGTTGCCGCTCGTACTCCGAGGACCGCAGCTCGCCGTTCAGGGTGCTGTTCTCGGCCTTCAGCCGCTCGTTCTCCTCGATCAGCCGGTCCATCGCGCCGAACCGGTCGCGCAGGCCGGTGACCGGGTCGGCGGCCGACGTCGTACCGGCCTCCAGCGGCCCGAGCACGGTCGCCACCGCCGTCCGCAGCGGATCGACCGGCGACGTAGGGGCCCGGCGGGCGTCGAGGGTGATGAGCGTGAACGAGGCCAGCACGAGCAGCACCAGCACGGTCCGGCGCCGCCGCAGCTCCCGTGGGACACCGGCGGACCGAACGGCCCTCTTGACGGGTGGGGCGCCGAGCTCCTTCAGCACTACCCAACCGTAAGGGTCGGGCTGGTCCGGGCTGCACAGGGACCCGGAGTGTCGGCCCCTACCTGCAACATCCGGGCCCCGGGGCGCATCGTGTGTAGTGCGGGCCGGTCTGCGCGGGGCAGCGACCCGGCGACAGCGAGAGAGAGTCCCACCATGTCAAGAAGCAGAACCGTCTCCTGCCTGCTCTTGCTGACCACAGCCGCGGCACCCCTGACCGCGGCTCCCGCCGCGGCGGACGACATCCCCTGCCCCGACCCGAACGACAGCTTCGTCGTCGGCTGGACCATCCCGTATCCGGAGACGCATGGTCGCACCCCGGACCAGCTGGCGATCAGCCCGGGCGACGCGTCGTTCGAC
>DASXRB010000665.1:0-1802 GCA_036506875.1 Kribbellaceae bacterium
CGTCGTCCGCAGCGGCGTTCAAGTACCTCGGATGAACGCGATCATGGAACGGTGGGTACGCACCTGCCGCCGGGAACTGCTCGACCGGACGCTGATCTGGAACCAGCCGCATCTCCTGCACGCCCTTCGCGCGTACGAGGCGCTCTACAACGCACACCGTCCCCATCAGGGCATCGCCAACGCCCGGCCACTGGCACCGTTGCCCGACCGATCACCAAACCTGACCAACTCGCCCGGCTACGCATCCGCCGCCGTGATCGCCTCGGCGGAACCCTGCACGAATATGAACACGCCGCTTGACCAGCACGGATGAATTCTCGGCAGGTACACGGTCCCGCCGAGCCGCGACGGTGGCGGGTCCGCGCGACGGTAGGACGCTCCCCAGGTACTTGCCGACAGCATGCCCGATGCCGGACGGAACGCAGGCTCGGGACTGACCGGGGGTGGGCCGAGGTTACTGCATGCGACAGCCAGCGTGCATGCGTGACGTCAAGGAGCGGTCGCTGCGTGGCACCGAGCTGGACCTCCCGCCCGCACCGAACCCGAGTACCCCCGCGAGCGGGCCGCGATGCGCCCGCCGATCATCGGCAGCGATGTCACCGTCTGGTAAGAATTGCCGGCGGCTGCTCCGCCTAGCGTGACGGATATGGGTGGGACGATTCGGCTGCGTGGCCGACTGCTGATGCGTGGGGCCGCGGCGGCTGCCGCCGTGGTGCTGGTGTGGGGTGTCGCGGCGCCGCCAGCAGATGCCGGCCGAAAGCCGAGGCCCCAACCGAGCCCGTCAGCGTCGCCATCTCCGTCTGCGTCGCCGACGGCCGGCCCGACGTGCGGATTCGCCCTGGTGTCCAGCCCCAATGCGAGCGCGCTGGACAACACGCTGTTCGACGTGGCGGTGCTGTCGGCGACCGACGCGTGGGCGGTCGGTGAGTACACTGTCGACGGCTACGCGGCCGTGCGGACGCTGATCCAGCATTACGACGGGACGACCTGGACGACGGTGCCGAGCCCGAACCGGCTGACCGGCACCGGCCGCAACCAGATCAACTCGCTGCGCGGGGTGGCCGCGATCGGCCCTAACGACGTATGGGCGGTCGGGTACACGGTCAGCCTCGACGACCCGTACCGGACGCTGACCATGCACTGGACCGGCGCCGCATGGTCGATCGTGGACAGCCCGAACTACACGTTCCCCGGCGCGTACAACGCGCTCCTCGACGTGGCCGCCGTGTCGTCCAACGACGTGTGGGCGGTCGGCGGCGCGCCGCTTGGCGGGGTGGGCGGGCGCGGTCAGCTGCTGCACTTCGATGGGGTGTCCTGGTCGCTGCGGCCGGGGCCGCCGAACTTCGAGTTCTGGGCCTCCTCCACCCGCAACGGCGTGGTCGCGCTCTCGGCCACCGACGTGTGGGCGGTCGGCGACTACGACGCCTGGCACTTCGACGGCACCGCCTGGACCGTGCCCGTCGCCGGCGCGCAATTCGCCAGCGACGTGGACGCCGCCGGCCCGGCTGCGCTGTGGGCGGCCGGCTCTTTCACGGAGAGCGACCCGTACGGCGGCGTCTCGTACCCGATCGCGTACCGCTTCACGGGTGCCAGCTGGCAGCAGCAGTCGGCGGCCGCCTTGGGCCCGGGTGCCTTCACCGGCGTCGCAGTCCGAGCCGACACCGATGTGATCGCGGTCGGCTACTCCGGACCGTTCGCCTACGCGCTGCGCTGGACGGGCACCGAGTGGCAGCGGCTGGCCGCCGGCAACGGCAACCCCTCGCCGAGCACCACCCTGGCCATCGCCAACGTCCTGCTCGGGG
>DASXRB010000666.1:0-2143 GCA_036506875.1 Kribbellaceae bacterium
CATCGCGAGGTACGCCGCCCGGCCCGGCTCGTGGTCCGGCTGCCCGACATTGGGTGCCTTCGGCAACGACCACGCGACCACACCGTGCACGACGGTGACCGCGACACTCGTCCACCCCACGAGTGCGTAGCCACCCCATGCGTACAGCGGACCGGCTGCCGCGATCGCAACCACCATCGCGGTCATCCCGCAGGCGTGCACCCAGCCGATCAGCCGGGTGTACGACGCGGTCGCGTCGCGCGCAGCCAGCTCGTCGTACACCAGAGACTCGAAGGTGCCCGACGCCAGCGCGCTGCTCGTTCCCCACAGGACGAACCCCGCCGCGAACCCGGCGTACACCGGCCACGACAGCCACACCACGAAGCCCGCGCAGTAGAGCGCCGCGCTCAGCACCAGCAGGTTGCGCCGGTCGAACACGTCCGCCCAGGCGCCCGACGGCACCTCGAGAACGAACCCGGTCACGGACCAGATCACCAGCAGTGACGACACCGCGCCGGCCGACAGCCCGTGGTCGGTGAACAGCAGCGCATAGACCGCGAACAGCGGGATCAGCTCGTGTGTGGCCTTGTAGGCCAGCACACGCGCGACGAAACCTCGGGAGACGGATCAAGGTTGAGCGGCGGGAAAGCGCATGGCACCGACGATAGCCAGCCGCCCGGACGACGCAAGCCGATTTACGGCGTCACCAGCACGCGGCGGTCCGCGCCGGTGCCCTGCACCGGGTCGCCGCCGCGGATCAGGATCGAGTGCTCGGTCACGTCCGCACGATAGAGACGGAACGGCGCCGGCGCGGTCAGCTCGGCGACCCCGAACGGCTTGATGCCCGGGAACCTGGGCTGGAACGCCACCTCGAGGCAGCCCTCGAGCTCGTCGTCCGGGACCTGCTGGGCGCGGGCCGCCATGTACACCGCCCGGGCCGCGCCGATCGGCACCGTGGAGTCGAACACGACGATGCTCACCTCGGGCCGGCCCGCGAGGTTGCGGGAGTGCCGCGCGTCCGGCGAGGAGATCCAGTAGAACCGCGCGTACCCGTCCGGCGCGTAGTACACCGGTGTCGTCCAGGGCACGCCGTCCTCGCCGGCCGTGCCGAGCACCAGGTACGCGTTCTCGTCGATGAGCTGCCGCGCGACCGCGGCGTTCTGCGCGTCCAGGTCCCGCTGTGCCGTCATGTCCGCCATCGTCGCGGCGGCGGTGCGGCCCGGCAAGCCGTCGTGCCGGGCCGCCGGCCTCAGATGCTCGTGGCGGTGGCGATGAAGCTGCTGACGGCACTGACGCGGGTGTACACGCCGTACTTGCCCGGCCGGGCGCAGCCCTCGCCGAACGACGTGATGCCGGCCAGCTTCCCGGCCACCACCAGCGGCCCGCCGGAGTCGCCCTGGCAGGTGTCCACGCCGCCCTGGTCGTAGCCGGCGCACACCATCGTGGCGGCGTCGAACGAGGTGCCGTACGCGGCGGCACACTTGGCGTCGGACACGATCGGCACGGTCGCCTTGCGCAGCACGTCGGACAGGTCGCCGTCCTCCGAGGTGAGGCCCCAGCCGAGGATGGTCGCGTTGGTGCCGGCGGTGTAGAGCCCGGTGTCGCCGGGACCGGCGTACGGCAACGGCTGGTAGGGCAGGTCGCGGTCCACGGTGATCACGGCGACGTCGTTGCTGCTCGTCACCTCGTTGTAGAGCGGGTGGCGGACGACGGTGAGCAGCGGTACGACGAGCGGCGCGCAGTGGCCGGCCGTCACCACCTTGCGCTTGGCGACGATGGTGCCGCCGCAGAAGTGCCCGAGCAGCGCGCTCTGCAGCGACACGACGTACGGGTACTCACTCGTGGTGGTCGTCGTGCCGCCGACGATCGACGGGTCCGGCTGGGCCGCGTGGGCGGGCAGCAGCACGGTGGTCAGGGTGGTGAGAACGGTCGCCGCGGCGAGGGCTGCGCGTCGTACGGTCGGGGTCATCGGCGGAACCTCCCGGGCGGTGGGCGGGCCGCCGGCAGGGCGGCGGCCCGGTGAACAGACAACGCGCCACGGGGCCGCTTGGTTACGCGTCAGGCACTCCCCGTCACGTCGGAGCCCAGGCGGAGCGCTCGCTTCCGCCTCGGTCGCATCGAGGCGACCACGGCGAGGGCCGCCGCGGCAACAGTGACGCGCCGC
>DASXRB010000667.1:0-13545 GCA_036506875.1 Kribbellaceae bacterium
TCCGCACTCGACGGATCGTGACGTGGTTCATTACCGTCCGGAGGAATCCATGTCCCTACCCTCACTCACCCCCCTCCAGTCGACACTGTCGCACCTGTCCCGCAACGTCCCGCGGCTGCTGGCCGTCCTGACCCTGCTCGCGGCCTGCCTCGTCAGCACGGTCGTGAACCCGCCGAAGGCGCACGCCGACGCCTGCTTCACCTGGGGCCGCACCCTCAGCCAGGGCATGTCCGGCGAGGACGTCCGCCAGCTGCAGATCCGGATCGCCGGCTACCCCGGGTACGGCGGCCACCTGGCGCTCGACGGTGACTTCGGCCCGGCGACGTACGCCGCGCTGAAGCGCTTCCAGTCGGCGTACGGCCTGAGCGTCGACGGCATCGCCGGCTCGCAGACCTACAGCAAGCTGTACGCGCTGCAGCACGACGACTGCACCCCGATCCACTTCGCCTACTCCGAGATGGACGACGGCTGCGGCGGCTCCGGCTTCGACGGCGGCCCGCTGTCCGCGGCCGACGCCAAGTTCAACGCGCTGCGGGTGATGTGGCAGCTGGAGGCGCTGCGGCACGCGCTCGGCGACCGCGCGCTGTACATCGCCAGCGGCTTCCGCAGCTACTCCTGCAACAACCAGGTCGGCGGTGCGAGCAACAGCATGCACCTGTACGGCAAGGCGGCCGACCTCACCGGCTCGCCGTCGCTGTGCACGCTGGCCAAACAGGCCCGCTACCACGGCTTCGGCGGGATCTTCGGGCCGGGCTATCCGGGTCACAACGACCACACCCACGTCGACATCCGCACCGACAACGTGTGGGACGCCCCGAACTGCGGCATCTGACCCCGTTGCGTCCTGCGAATCGTGGTCTACAGCCCACGATTCGCAGGACGCGACGCTGTACGGACGAGCTCATGCCACGTCGTAGCCGGCGGCGAGGTGGGGCGCTAGCGATACTATGTGAAATGTCACATAGCACTGTTACGATTTCGTAACAATCGCTCTCCATGTGCGTCGCTCCTTCGCCGGCGCGCCTAGAGTCGCGCCGACCTGTGCGGGGCGGCGCACGGGCACGTCCCAGTCAGCACGGCGCGGCTCCGCGCCACAGGTCCCTCACCCAATCCGGGTGGGAAGGGGAATCGTGAGACCATCGAAGCTTCGTGGACTCGGCAGGCGCCTGGTGGTGGCCGGGTCCGCAGTGGCGGTCGTCGCCGCCGGGATGACGGCCCTCGGCATCAGCACGGTGTCGGCTGGCGAGGCTGCGCCGCAGGACCGGCCACAGGCCGGCGACTTCTACATCAATTACGCGCCCCCCACTGTCGAGAAGGACAGCGACGGGGCGGAGGTCAAGGACGAGAACGGTGTCTACCGGCCGCGTTTCGACGACCTGGCCTTCGCGATCGACCGCAAGTTCTCGAAGGGCAATCCGCGCGCGGCGAAGCAGCTCGCGAAGCTCGAGTCCGAGGCGATCCGCACGGGCAAGAACCCACGCCAGATCAAGCAGGCTCGTGGCACCCAGGTGGCAAAGCTGCTCACGCTGCTGGTGGAGTTCAACGAGAACGCGAACGACGACTTCTCCGGATTCCGCCACCCCAAGACCACCGGCGACGTCAACGACTGTGTCACCGACCCGGCCGGCACCGTGCTGAGCGGGCCGCTGCACAACGAGATTCCGGACCCGGCCAAGGCGCCGATCAAGGACAACAACACCTTGTGGCTGCCCGACTTCTCGCCGGGACACTACAACAAGATGCTCTACAGCAAGGACGGCGTGACCGAACGGGTCCGCACGGACCTCACCGGCCCGGACGGCAAGCCGGGCGTGAGCCTTGCCGGGTACACGATGCGCAACCTGTACGAGGAGATGTCCAAGGGTGCGTACGCCGTGGACGGCGAGGCGGTCGGCTGGTTGAAGGTCCCGCACTCCGAGGCCTGGTACGGCGCGGCGCGGTGCGGCACCTATCCGCAGGAGAACGCCGGCCACCCGGACAACCCGCGCGGGGTCCAGCAGTTGGCTATCGACGCGGTGGACGTCCTCACCAGGCAGCGTCCTGACTTCCCGTGGGCGGACTACGACCGCGAGGACCCGGGCGACGCCGACGGGGATGGGAACTACGTCGAGCCGGACGGGATCGTCGACCACCTTGTGCTGGTCCACGCCGGACGGGACAAATCCACCGGTGGTGGCGCGCAGGGCACGTATGCCATCTGGGCACATGCGAGCGAGGTGCTACCGGGCTACACGGTCCCCGGCACCGCCATCAAGATCTCGAACTACATCATCAACCCGGAGGACTCCGGGGTCGGCGTCTTCGCCCACGAGTACGGCCACGACCTGGGCCTGCCCGACCTCTACGACATCTCCGCCAGCGGGGACTCCGACGTCGCGTTCTGGGACCTGATGGACGCCGGCCCGCTCACGGGCCCGCTCTCCCAGACGATCCCGACCCACATGGGACTGTGGGACAAGTTCGTCCTCGGCTGGGCCGACCCGGTCACGCTGAACCCGGGCGACTCCGCGCAGGCCGTCCAGCTCGGCCAGAGCGCGCGGACCCCGGTCGGCACCAGGGACGGCATCCGGGTGAACCTCCCGCCGAAGAAGTTCACCACTGCCACGCCGCACGGCGGGCAGGCAATGTGGTACTCCGGCGCCGACCAGGACTGGGCGGACGTGAGGATCACCCGCAGCCTGACCGTGCCGAACGGTTCGGACGTCCGGTTCTGGACGTGGAACAACTACGTCATCGAGGACGACTGGGACTACGGCTTCGTCGAGGTCTCCACCGATGGCGGGCAGACGTGGTCGGAGCAGAAGGTCTACAACTCCGCGGGCGCGTTGGTCTCCACCGGGGATGGTTATACCGATCCGAACGGGCGGATGAAGGATTACGGCGGCAAGAAGTACGGGCTGACAGGCACGACCAACGGCTGGCGCCACGACTTCGTCGACCTGACCCCGTACGCCGGCACCACGATCAGCCTGCGCCTGCGCTACGCCACCGACGCGGGTTTCCTGGAGAGCGGCTGGTACGCCGACGACTTCTCGGTCACCTCCGGCGGCACCGCCGTGTGGAGCGACGGCGTGGAGAGTGGCGCGAACGGGTGGACCGCCACCACCGGGTCGTGGACCGACACGACCGGTACGGGCTGGCAGATAACCAGCGGAACCGAGACGAAGGCGCACTACTACCTCGCCGAGTGGCGCAACACGGTCGGCTTCGACGAGGGCCTCAACCACACCTACGACACCTCGTACTTCCGTGACGGTGCGTGGAAGGTGGAGAAAGTGAGGTACAACGCGCCGGGCATGCTCGTCTGGTACCGGGACACCGTGCACGGCACCAGCCAGGCGGTCGGCTCGGGCCTCACGGCCCTGCCCAGCTCAGGGCCCAAGGGCGGCCTGCTGATCGTGGACTCGCACTTCGACCCGATGCGGCGGGCGGGGACCGCGGCGGCGAAGGACCCGTCCCTGCTCGACAACCTGCCGGGCAGGGCGCAGGCGGGCAACGCGGCGTTCTCGCTGCAGCCGACCAAACCGTTCCGGGAGTGCTACGAGGCGGCGGGGGAGCCGTTCAGCGAGTACTGCACCGACATCCCGGCCGAGCCGGCGGTGCCGACGTTCACCGACGCGAAGGGCTGGTACCCGGGCCTGGAGCACCGCAACGGGCTGCTCCACTGGCGGGACTACGACGCCTCGGTCACCGTCCCGTCGAAGGACGGGAAGCGGTACTCGACGCGGATCGTCGAGCAGGACGGCACGCCGATCACCGCGTGGTACGGCACCGACTACGGGTGGGCGCTGCTGGGCTCAGGCAATCCCGCAGACCACGGTGCCGCCCTCGGCGTGTCGATGACGGTTCGGCAGGCAGCGAAGGACAACTCCTATGCGATCGTCTACGTGACCCCGCCACCGGCCGGGTGAAGATGGCGGCGCGCTGAACTGCGGCATCTGACCGCTAGCGCCCGGGAAGCCCTTGTCCAGCAGGGCTTCCCGGGCGCGACGCCGTCGCCACCAGCTCGCGCAGGTCGTGGCCGGCCGCCCGGTCCAGCTGTACGGCGGACAGCCCCGCGGCCCGGGCGGCGCGGACGTCGAGCTCCGGGTTGTCGCCGATCATTACCGTCTCGGCCGGCTCCGCGCCGAGCGCCGCGCAGGTCTCGAGATAGGCCCGCGGCGCGGGCTTGCCCGCTCCCAGGTCCTCAGAAGTCCGCACCACGTCGACCAGGTCCGCCAGCCCGATCCGGTCCAGCTTCGCGTGCTGCTGGGCGGTGCTGCCGTTGGTCAGCACGCCGACCCGCAGACCGTTGCTCCGGGCAACTTCCAGTGCCGGCCGGGCGTCGTCGAAGGCGCGCCAGCTGCGCTCGTACCAGTCCAGGAACACGTCGTACGACGCATCGAGCGCGGCGTCGCCCACCGGCACCGGGACGCCGATGAGAGGCAGGAAGTCTCGCAATCGCAGCCGCCGCTGCTCCTGGTGCGTCACCCGACCGGCCAGCCAGGCGTCGAAGTGGGTCTGCTCGATCGCGAACCAGCCCGCCAGCAGCCCGGCCGTCGGCGTACCGCCGAGCGCCCGCACCCAGCCGCTGACCGCGGCCGTCGCCGACCCCGTGTGATCGAACAACGTGTCGTCCAGGTCGAACACGACGGCGCGCAGACGGGTCACGAGGCGAATGCTCGCACGAATGAACGCCTGAGGGGGCGCTGGGGTGATCAGCCGGCCTTGGGCACCTGGCACCCGGGGGCGGTGTACGCGGCGAGGATCGTGGCCGCGATCAGCCCGGCCGCGTCGCCGGCGACCAGCCGGCCGGCGGTGATCTCGTCGGCGGCGCCGTGCATGACGTTGAGCAGCACGCCGACCAGCCAGGACGCGGGCAGGTCGGTGCGGAACACCCCTTCGTCCTGACCGCGTTCGACGAGCCGCTGGACGCGGCGCATCGGCCCTTCGTGCGCGGCGTGGATACGCTCCGGTGGCAGCGCCGTCAGTGCGGCGGCCCGGATCGCCCGGGCCCGGTCGATCATCGGCCAGGTCGTCGTGATCAGCCGGACCAGCGCGCGGCGCGGGTCGCCGCCGATGTCCAGCGCGTCCAGCGCGGCGTCGGCGTGCTCGACGGTCCGCGTGAACACGGCGTCGACGAGATCCGCCCGGGACGGGAAATGCCCGTACAGCGTGACCCGGCCGACTCCGGCGGCCTTCGCGATCTCGCCGACGCTGGCCTCCGGGTTGTGGCTCAGGCAGACCACCGCGGCATCCAGGATCGCCTCGATGTTGCGCTGTGCGTCGGCGCGCTTGTGGGCCGGCGCCTGCGAGGTCCGCGGCATCGAGCGTCTCCTCTTGTTGAACAGGGCTGTACGAGTTATGGTAACGGAAGAAACCCGAACAAGAGTGTTCGAGTTAGCCTCATGGAGGAATGTCATGTCCGGTGAGAGCGCTGCGTACGCAGGCCAGCGACCGGCGACGGAACGGGGAACTCAGGCGCCGCCTGATCCGCGCCGCTGGCGGTTGCTCGTGATGTTGAGCGTGGCTCAGTTCATGCTCATCCTCGACGTCACGGTGGTGGCGATCGCGTTGCCGACGATCGGCACCGACCTGGGGATGTCGCGGGCCACGCTGACCTGGGTGGTGAGTGCGTACACGCTGATGTTCGGCGGCCTGATGCTGCTCGGCGGCCGGGCCGCGGACCTGTTCGGCGCCCGCCGGGTGGTGCTGACCGGCCTGCTGCTGTTCACGGCCGCGTCGATGGTCAGCGGCCTGGCCACCGGCGCCGGGACGCTGATCGGCGGCCGGGTCGCGCAGGGCATCGGTGCGGCGCTGCTGTCGCCCGCGGCGCTGTCCGTCATCACCACGACCTTCCATGGCGCCGAGCGCAACAAGGCGCTCGGGGTGTGGGCCGCACTCGGTGGCAGCGGCTCGGCGGCCGGCGTACTGCTGGGCGGACTGCTCACCGCCGGTCCGGGCTGGCAGTGGATCTTCTACGTCAACGTGCCGGTCGGCATCCTGGTGTTCGCGGCGCTGGCCCGGATGCTGCCGTCGTCGCGGCCGGCGAGGCGGGAGCGGCTCGACGTGCCGGGCGCGGTGCTCGTCACGGCCGGCACCGCGACCGCGATCTACGCCCTGATCAACGCGGGCGACCGCGGCTGGACGTCGTTCGCGACGCTGGGCACGCTCGGCGCGGCGATCGTCCTGTACGCCGTTTTCGCACTGCTGCAGCGCGTCGTCCGGGCCCCGCTGATGGATCTGCGGATCCTGACCCGGCGACCGGTCGCGACGGGTGTGTTCCTGATGCTGGTGGCTACCGTGCTGATGATCGCGAGCTTCTTCCTGGGTTCGTTCTACCTGCAGCGGCTGCAGGGCTACGGCGCGCTGCGGACGGGCCTGCTGTTCCTGCCGGTGGCCTTGACGACGATCGCGGGCGCGCACACCGCCGTCCAGGCGATCGGGCACCTCGGCCCGCGTCCGGTCGCCACGACCGGGCTGGCCGTCACGGCGGCCGGTGCCGCGGTGCCCGCGCTGTGGACCGGCACGCTGCCACTGGTCGCGGGTATCGCGGTCGCCGCGGCCGGCGTCGGTGCGGCGTTCGTCGCGGCGTCCACCACGGCGCTGTCCCACGTGGCGCACTCGGAGGCCGGGCTGACGTCGGGGATCGTGAACACCGCGCACGAGTTCGGCTCGGCGATCGGCGCCGCGGCCGTGTCGAGCATCGCCGCGGCCGGCATCGCCGGCGGGAGCTCGGCCGGCTTCACCGACGGCTTCACCTTCGCCGCGATCACGGCCGCGGCGGCCGCCGTACTCGCGCTGCTGTTCATCCCCGGCGGCGCTCCCGCCAGCGAGGCGCCACGCTTCGTCCATTGACGCGTCAGAAATTCGCCAGGAAAGCGCTGGGAAACCTCACCGGAGTGGTCGATCCGACACGAATTACGGCGCCAGTGATTCTCGAAATGTACTAGGGTCTTGAGTGCGATCCAGTTTCCGCCAGTTTCGCAGCGGATTGTCTCTCCGCGAAAGGACTCGTGACCCCAGTGAGGCAGAAACCCCGCCCATCCGGGCTGGGCCTGGTGACGCTCGCCGCCGCCGTCGTGGCAGGTGCGGTCGTCACCGGCCCGGCACAGGCCAGTAGCCATCCACCGACCTCAGCTCATACCACCCAACCACACCACCAAGCTCAGGCGGTCGCGCTGCCGCGCGAGCCGCGCTTGGTGGACGAACTCGCCAAGCTCAAGGTTCAGCAGTCGCAAGCCGCCCTTGCGGACAAGCTGATCGCGTCCTGCTCGAGCTGGGGCCGCAGCTACGGCACGGTCGCCAGGAGCGGCTGGTTCTACGGCCGCTACGTCTGCAAGGACCGTGGTAAGACCTGGCTCACCGGCTACTGCCAGGACCGCCGGCTCGGATTTCCCACCGGCGACGCCTGGTTCCAGGACCGGCTCGTCTCCGGCTACTCGTCGTACGCGACCTGGCGCGCGGGCACCACGCTGATCAACCGGCGGGGAAATATCGCCAGCTACAGCGGCGCCGCCGAAAACTATGCGGTCGTGCACCTGCTGCGCCATGAATCCGACTTCCTCACGGTATGGCCGAAGGACAAGGCCTACCTCGAGACCAAGTTCCCTGGCTTCGGCACCCGCGTCGACCGGTTGTACAAGCAGGTGCTCGCGCAGCACGGCCCGTACAAGATGGCGTATTCGAGCTTGAAACGGACACAGGCCCCGCTGCAGTACGGCCAGGTGACCGTCACCGTCCACACCGTCGACGGTGACCACCCCGCCCCCGGCGGCAGGCTGGCGGTGACGATGAAGAACGCGGTCGTCGTCTCGGTCAGCAAGGTCACCAACTCGGCCGGGCAGGCGGTCGTCCGCTGGCGGCAGAACCACATCGGCACCGTCAGCCTGGTGACCACCGTCCGCTGGCCGTACTCCTCCCAGCTGGTGTGGATCACGCACCCGACCAGCGACCGCAGCCAGCGGCTGCAGCTCAACAACGGCTACAGCGAGGCCGTCTCCAAGGGGCTCGCGTACGCCGCCGCCGTCCCGAAGGCCACGGCACGGCAGCTGTGCCCCGAGAACTGCACCGGCTACGCCCGCACCCGCGGTCACACGTGCAACCCGGTGGGTGCGGCGACGCTGATGCTCGAGGCCACGGTGAAGGACGCGTCCGGGATCGTCCGCCTGATCGGCCGCGGCTACGTCGCCGCCGGGAAGTGCGGCGACGTGACCACGAAGGCGGTCGCCGACAACACCGTCACCTACTGGCGGCACTGCTGGGTCGTCAGGGCCGGCGTGTGCGGGTACGGCGGGTACGTGTCCGACGGGACGCTGCGGGTGGTGTGCCCGGCGTACCCGCAGGCGTTCATCGGGGTCTTCGGCGGCTGCAACTGCCCGGTCACCGGTGCCGCCACGTTCACCTACCCGAAGGGCCCGACCGGGTCGGCGCCGTACATCCGGGTGCGGCTGGTCGCCGGCGGCAGGACCGTCGCGTCGGGGGCGCTGGTCAAGGACCGGCCGACCGAGCTGAAGCTGACCACACCGGTCCCGCTCGGCACGCAGATCTCGGCCACGTTCGTCTCGTACGCCAGGCCGGACTTCACGCTGCCCAAGCGGTCCGGGACGCTGCGCACCATCACCGCCGTCCACTGACCGGCGAGGGGCTCCACCGGTATGAGCGGTGGAGCCCCTCGTCCGCGGTGATCGTCAGGCCGGGACGGTCCAGGTGTCGGTGCCGTCGAGCAGGGCCTGGAGGTCGCCTTCGCCCTGCTGGTCCTTGGCCGTGGCGACCTGCTCGCGGACCTGGTCGTCGTACACCCGCCGCTCGACGGCGCGGAAGATGCCGATCGGGGCCCGCTTGAGCACGCCGCCACCGGTGAGCCGGGACAGCGCGAACGCGTACGCCGGATCCTCGTGATGGGCGTCGTGCACGACCAGGTCGGCCTCGCCGTTGGGCAGCGAGTCGACCTCGACCACCTTGAGCTGACCGATGCCGCTGTCGTCGCGGACCACACCGAGCCGCCCGTCGCGCCCGAACCGGATCGGTTCGCCGTGCTTGAGCGGGATGATCGCGTCGTCGCGGGTCTCCGGGTCCTTCACCGCGTCGAACGCGTGGTCGTTGAAGATCGGGCAGTTCTGGTAGATCTCCACGAAGGCCGTACCACGGTGCGCGGCGGCCGCGCGCAGCACCTCGGTCAGGTGCTTGCGGTCGGAGTCGATCGTCCTGGCGACGAACTTGGCCTCCGCCCCGATGGCCAGCGACAGCGGGTTGAACGGCGTGTCCACCGAGCCCATCGGTGTCGACTTGGTGACCTTGCCGAGCTCTGAGGTGGGCGAGTACTGCCCCTTCGTGAGGCCGTAGATCCGGTTGTTGAACAGCAGGATCTTCAGGTTCACGTTGCGGCGGATGGTATGGATCAGGTGGTTGCCGCCGATCGACAGCGCGTCCCCGTCGCCGGTGACCACCCAGACGCTGAGGTCCGGGCGGGTGACCGCCAGGCCGGTCGCGATCGTCGGGGCGCGGCCGTGGATCGAGTGCACGCCGTACGTCGACAGGTAGTAGGGGAAGCGGCTGGAGCAGCCGATCCCGGAGACCATGACGATGTTCTCGCGCTTCACGCCGAGCTCGGGCAGGAAGTTCTGGAACGCGGCCAGCACGGCGTAGTCACCGCAGCCAGGGCACCAGCGGACCTCCTGGTCGCTGACGAACTCCTTGCGGTTCTGTGGTCCTTCGGCCGCCGGCACTCCGTGGAGTCCGGGGAAGCCGAGGTCGACGCTGCTCATCGCGCACTCTCCTTCTTCGACGTACCGTGTGCGGCCGGAGACTTGCCGTTGGTCTTCCCGTTGGTCAGGATTCCTTCGCCGTGCGGCAGGTTGGCGGCGTCGCTGCCGAGGTGCTGCGCTTCGCTGTCGACGCCCTCGGTCTCCTCGACCAGGTTGCCGATCACCCGGGCGAGCTCGGCCGCGCCGAGCGGCAGCCCGCGGACCTGCGCGTACGACACCACGTCGACCAGGTACTTCGCGCGCAGCAGCATCGCGAGCTGGCCGAGGTTCATCTCCGGCACCAGGACCTTGTCGTACTTCCCCAGGACCTCGCCGAGGTTCGACGGGAACGGGTTGAGGTGCCGCAGGTGGGCCTGCGCGATCTTGCCGCCGACCCGTCGTACCCGGCGGACACCCGCCCCGATCGGGCCGTAGGTCGAGCCCCAGCCCAGCACCAGCACCTTCGCCTCGCCGGTCGGGTCGTCCACCTCCAGCGGCGGGATCGTGCGGGCGATGCCGTCGATCTTGGCCTGCCGGGTGCGCACCATCAGGTCGTGGTTGGCCGGGTCGTACGACACGTTGCCGGTCTTGTCCTCCTTCTCCAGGCCGCCGATGCGGTGGTCCAGTCCGGGAGTGCCGGGGATCGCCCAGTGCCGGGCCAGCGTGTCCGGGTCCCGCTCGTACGGCAGGTAGACCGGCTCGCCCTTGTCGTTCGTGGCGTTCGGCTCGGTGGTGAAGCCGGGGTCGATGGCCGGCAGCGTGTCGACCTTCGGGATCCGCCACGGCTCGGAGCCGTTGGCCAGGTAACCGTCGGACAGCACGATCACCGGGGTGCGGTAGGTGAGCGCGATCCGGGTCGCCTCGATCGCGATGTCGAAGCAGTCCGAGGGCGACTGAGCCGCGAGCACCGGCAGCGGTGCCTCGCCGTTGCGGCCGAACAGGACCTGGAGCAGGTCGGCCTGCTCGGTCTTGGTCGGCATGCCCGTCGACGGGCCGGCGCGTTGGATGTCGCACACGATCAGCGGCAGCTCGAGCATCACCGCGAGGCCGATGGCCTCGGACTTCAGGCTCAGGCCCGGGCCGGACGTGGTGGTGACCCCGAGCCCGCCGCCGAACGACGCGCCGATCGCGGCGCCGACGCCGGCGATCTCGTCCTCGGCCTGCATCGTGACGACGCCGAACCGCTTGTGCTTGCTCAGCTCGTGCAGCACGTCGGAGGCCGGGGTGATCGGGTACGACCCGAGGAACAGCGGCCGGCCGGACAGCTTCGACCCGGTGATCAGGCCGTAGGCGAGGGCCAGGTTGCCGGAGACGTTGCGGTAGGTGCCCGGCGGCATCTTCGCCGGCTTCACCTCGTACTGGACGCTGAACTCCTCGGCGGTCTCGCCGAAGTTGTAGCCCGCGCGGAAGGCGGCGATGTTCGCGTCCCGGATGTCCGGCTTGCTCGCGAACTTGGTCTCGAGGAACGTGATCGTCGACTCGATCGGACGGTGGAACAGCCAGGAGACCAGGCCCAGCGCGTACATGTTCTTGGCCCGGCTGGCGTCCTTGCGGGTCAGCCCGAACTCCTTGACCGACTCGATGGTCATGCCGGTCAGGTTCAGCGGTACGACGTGGTAGGCGTCCAGCTCGGTGGTCTCCAGCGGGTTCGCCTCGTACCCCACCCGCTTGAGGTTGCGCTCGGTGAAGTCGGCGGTGTCGACGATCAGCGTGGCGCCGCGCGGGACGTCGCGCAGGTTCGCCTTGAGCGCCGCCGGGTTCATCGCGACCAGCACGTCCGGCGCGTCGCCGGGCGTGAGGATGTCGTGGTCGGCGAAGTGGAGCTGGAACGAGGACACCCCGGGGAGCGTTCCGGCTGGTGCGCGGATCTCCGCGGGGAAGTTCGGAAGAGTGGACAGGTCGTTCCCGAACGACGCCGTCTCGGCGGTGAAGCGATCCCCCGTGAGCTGCATCCCGTCGCCTGAGTCGCCTGCGAACCGGATCACCACGCGGTCGAGTTGCTTGACCTCGATGGTCACTGTGTATTCATCTCCTGGTCATGCGGGCGCGGTTGCCAGATCCTGACCGGCGAGCCGTTCCCCCGAGGACTTATATCGCCATGCTAGTCCGGTTGTCCGGCGATCCCACGCCGGTCCCAGCGACCAAGATTTGCCATGTCCCGCTAGTGCCAGGCGGTATGGGACAGGTCGGGGCGTGCACCTCAGGTGCTGCGGAGCAGCTGGATCGAGGCGACCGCACGGGGCCCGTACCGGCCCCCGTTCGGACCCGCTCCGCGGCGGCGCCACCTGTACGCCGCCACGGAGCCGGATCAGTTTGGACCACGCCGGTCGTGATGGCAAGGGGTGACGGCGTCAACGCGGAGCGGCGTCGCGGACCTTGACAAGGAGAGCCGCCAAGTGCTCTCCCCGGTCGTCGAGGACGTCGAAGAACGCCGCGTCGCAGCGTTCCACGACCTCGATCGCACGGTTCGCGAGCTCCACTCCGGCCGGGGTCGCCGAGATCGCCTTCGCCCGGCCGTCCGACGGGTGCGCCTCACGCCGTACAAGTCCCTTGGACTCCAGCGTGCGCAGCACCTGGGAGGTCATCATCGGGTCGGTGGCGGCGTGGTCGGCGAGGGCCCGCTGGGTGACCACGCCGTCCGAACCGGCCAGCCACACCGCTGAGGCCAGCAGCACGAACTGGACGTGGGTCAGGCCGAGCGGCGCGAGCGCCGCCCGCTGTACGGCCTGCCAGCGGTTGGTCACCTGCCACAGCAGCAGGCCCGGGCTCTGGTCCGCAGAAGCGAAACGCGTGCGCAGCATGCGCCTCAGCCAACCATGGCCTGCGAGATGACGCGGTAGTCGTGCTCGCTCAGCTCCAGCAGGCCGCGGCGCAGCAGCACGCCCCAGTTCGGTGTCGCGGTCAGCTCCAGCCGGTCGCGCAGTTCCACGACCGGTGCCTCGCGCGCGTCGCCGCGATAGCTGACCGCGCGGCGCCAGGGCTGGAAGCTGCCCTCATCGGCCTGCCACGGCTCGCGGTCGTCGACGGTGCCGATCGCGGTGAAGGCCTGCACCGGGGCGCCTTCGCGGATCCGCTCGCGGGGCGAGTAGTACACGATCCCGTCGCCGGGCCGCATCCGCTGCAGCGGGCCGCGCCTGCCGTGGTTGACCTGCGCGATCCCGAGGCCGACCCCACGTCGTACGTGCTCTCGGGACACGACCCCGAGCCAGTAGCGGGTCACGACCGCTTCTCCACGGTCGTGATCAGGTTGTCGAGGTCCTGCTGCACCGACCCGGCCAGGTCCGCGCCCATGATCCTCATCCACAGCGGACGCAGCGGCCCGGTCATGCTGATCGTGACCTCGACGGTGGTCAGGCCGTCGCTGCGATCCAGGGTGTGGGTGAAGCTCAGCCGCGCGCCCGGCAGCCGGGAGACGTCGCGGTACTCCCGGCCGGGCACCAGCCTGTCCACTGTGTACGTCACCGCGAAGCCGCCCTTCGGCTTCAGCTTGCCGGTGGTGCCCTCGGCGAACGGCCCGTCGAGCCGGACCCAGTCGATGTCGGAGTTCCATTCCGGCCAGGTGGCCACGTCGGCCCAGGTGGCGAAGAAGGCGGGGGGTTCTGCGGTGCTGACGCCCTTGGCGCGTGCGATCTCGGTCATGAGATTAGTATGCGCGCTTACTACTTCCCTGTCAATGGGTGCCCAGGTGCCGGAGACAGCGCGCCCCAGCGAAGACACGCGGAGTGACGGCCCGACAGGCCCGAAAATTCAAGTCGGGCCGGTAACGTTCGCCCGAGCAGTCAACGGGGAGCAGGAACATGACCGCAGAGCAGATGCCGTT
>DASXRB010000668.1:0-14562 GCA_036506875.1 Kribbellaceae bacterium
GTCGGACCTGGAGCACGCGCAGCTGCGTAGCTTCCGCAACATCCTGCTGCTGGCCGCGGTGTCGATCTTCGTCCTGATCGTCGCCACCGTCGCGGTCGTGGTCTGGCACCCGGACTGGATGCCGCTGTGCTTCCAGACCACCGATCCCGCGGGCATGGCGTGCCCGACCAGCACCGGCGCGAGCGGCCACGAGCGCGGTGCCGACATCATCATGATCGCGCTGCTCGGCGCGCTCGGCGGCGCGCTCACGGCGTCGCTGTCGATTCGCAACCTGAAGGGCACTTCAAACCCGTACGACGTGCCGGTGGCACTCGCCATGCTGAAGGTTCCGCTCGGTGCTTTCACCGCGATTCTGGCATTGATCGCGATCCGCGGCAGTTTCGTCCCGGGATTGACGAATCTGGACTCCCAGGAACAAATCCTGGCCTACGCGCTGGTGTTCGGGTTCGCCCAGCAGGCACTGTCCCGGTTGCTCGACCAGCGTGCGCAGACGCTGATGGAGGGGCTGCCGGGTGGTACGTCGACCGAGCCCGCACCTGCCCCGCCGGCTGCTCCCGTCGTACCGGCCGAGCCGGCGCCGGCCGGCGCCGAGGGCAAGAAGGAGGGCGCGGAGCCTGGCGGGGAGGAGGCCGAGCTGGCGCCGTCCGCGCAGCTGCCCGAGGACGTCGACCTGACGCTCGACACTGACGCGCTCGTGCCCGCCGCCGCCACGACCGCTGCGGCCGGGACCGCGGGGGAACCGGTCCCAACTGCCGAGCTGCCGGCCGAGGACACGCTGGACAGCGACGACCTGGAGGCGGCGGGCCGGGCGACCGCGCCGATGCAGCCGCCCGAGAAGACGGCCGATCCCGCGCTGCTGCCCGACGAGGACAAGGCGGACTTCTTCGAGGACGACGAGGCCGAGGCACCGGCCGGCCCGGACGCCGGCGACGGGGTCGTCTACCCGACCGGGGAGGCGCAGGACTGATGCACACACGCGAGGAGATCATCACGCACCGCGGCCGGTCGAACGTCAACCGGCGGACCTGGCAGATGATCCAGGCCGCGGAGAATCTGGCCGGCTTCACGTTCGTCATCACCCAGGGCTCGTACAACAAGGGCGGCGTGAAGGCGTCCGGCGGCACCCACGACGGCGG
The DNA here is from genome assembly GCA_036506875.1 of Kribbellaceae bacterium. Classification (GTDB taxonomy): domain Bacteria; phylum Actinomycetota; class Actinomycetes; order Propionibacteriales; family Kribbellaceae; genus DASRHY01. The sequence continues at coordinate 1,137 of DASXRB010000668.1, forward strand.
CGGCGTGGTCGACATCCGCGCCCGCGACCTGAGCCCGGTCGAGCGCGGCAAGGCCGTCCTCGCGCTGCGCAAGGTCGGGTTCGCCGCCTGGCTGCGTTCGCCGAACCAGGCCCGCGGAAAGTGGCCCTGGCACATCCACGCGGTCGCAAAGGGCGACCTGGACCTGTCCAGACAGGCCGCCGAGCAGGTCGTGTCGTACCTGCACGAACGCAACGGTCTGGCACGCAACGGTGCCGACGACGGGCCGCCGGGCTACTACAAGATGACCTGGGACCTGTACCGGGAACTGCGGCAGAGCAACGCGAAGATCCCGCCCGGCGACAACCGGCCGCGCAACAGCTTGGGCCAGCTGTGCCTGAGCTACAAGGCCATCCAGTACGCCGGTGTACACCGGGCGATGAGCGACACCTGGGGCGCGTTCCGCAACAGCGCGCACCGCAGCATCAAGACGCTGTTCCCGGTGCTGCGCAACGAGCCGGACACCCGCTTCCCCGAGTCGTGGCTGTTCATGGAGCGGGCGATCCGCCGGCACCCGCCGAGCGCGATCGCCGACGTCTACTCCTGGTACTGGTTCGTCGGCCGGTTCGGCTTCCACCCGCCCGACCACAACGACTGGCCCGCCCCACCCCGCCGCCACGGTTAGACACACGCCAGGGTCGACCCTCTCGGCCGAGGCGGCTGATTGCTGCTCCCGCGGCGCTACCCGTGTCCTGCAATCCAGGCGTAGCCTCGGGAGGCCGTATCAGTCGTCGAAGGACTCGGTGACGGTTTCCTCGTCGAGGCCGGCCCAGGGTTCGCGGGGTGGGGCGACGCGGCGGCCTTGCGGGCACAGGCGGGCGAAGTCGCACCAGCCGCACAGCGGGGACGGTTCGGGCGGGAACAGCTCGTCGGCCTCGGCCGGGGTGAGACCCTCCTGCCAGCGCTTCTCGGCGGCGGCCGCGTCGTCCGCGATCGCCTCGGCGCGGCGCTGGTGCCGGGCCAGCGAGTCCTCGTCGTGGTCGGCGGCGGCGACCGTGTTGGTCGGAAGGTGGTGCAGCTCGACCCGGGTGCACGGCCGGCGCAGCACCCGCCGGGCGCCGAGCACGTACAGCGCCATCGCCAGCGACGACCGAGCGTCGGTCGAGGACAGCGACCGCCGGCCGGTCTTGTAGTCGACGATCGCGAGCTCGGTGCCCTCGCCCGAGCGCGCCGGCCGCTCGTCGATCCTGTCCACCCGTCCGCGCAGCGACGCCCGTGCGGTGGTGAAGGAGACCGTGCGCTCCACGCCACGGGGTTCGATGGAGGGATCGACCGAGGACAGGTACGACGAGACCATCTCGGCGGAACGCTCGCGCCAGCGGGCGGACTGGTCGTCGTCGCGGAAGCCCTCGTGGCGCCAGTTCGCGCGCAGCCGGCCGACCGCCTCCTCCGGCGTACGACGCGACACCGGCCAGCGCCAGAAGTCCGCGAGCGTCTCGTGCACCGAGGCGCCGACGGTGTTGTGCGCCCACGGCGGGCCCTTCGGCGGCCGTGGCGTCTCCAGGTAGCTGTACCGGTACTTGCGCCTGCAGTCCGCGAACGTCAGCAGCTTCGTGGGCGTCGCCACGAACAGCCGGGCCGGCATCCCCGGCAGCATCGGCTCGTTGCCCGCGGCATCCTTGTAGGCCATCGCCGGTCAGCCCTGCTCGATGAACGCGCGCACCGCGTTCGCGACCAGCTGGACGGCGATCGCGCTGAGCAGCAGACCCGCGATCCGGGTCACCAGCAGGACACCGTTCTCGCCGAGCAGCCGCATTATCACGCCGGAGAACCGCAGCGTCAGCCACATCACGACGTGGATCAGCACTATGCCCAGGCAGACGGCGACCACGTCGGCGGCGTTGTCGATGCGTCGTACGAAGACCATCGTGGCCACGATCGCGCCGGGACCCGCGAGCAACGGGGTGCCCAGCGGGACGAAGGCGATGTTGACGTTCTTGGTCTGCACCGGGTCCTCGGCGGTGTCGGTGAGCAGCTGCAGCGCGATCAGGAGCAGCAGCAGGCCACCGGCGCACTGCAGCGCGGGCAGCGTGATGCCGAGCCGGTTCAGCAGCTGCTGGCCGAACACCGCGAACGCCACGATCACGCCGAATGCGACCAGCACCGCCTGCCAGGCCGCCTTGTTCCGCACCGCACGCGGCTGGCCCGCGGTCAGCGAGATGAAGATCGGCACGCTGCCGGGCGGGTCCATGATCACGAACAGCGTGACGAAGACCTCGGTGAGCAGCGTGATGTCGACGATCGCGCTCACGGGAGGTACGCCTCCGGCGGTGTCGCGCTGGACGACGCCGCGTTCACCTTGGCCGCCGCCAGCAGCGCCTCGAACTGGTCGGGCGCGGTGGTGTTGCAGCCCAGGTCGTGGTCGGTCTTGCCGACGCCGTGGTGGTCGCTGGACCCGGTGACGATCAGGTCGTGCGCGGCGGCGATCTCGCGCAGCGCCGCGCGGTCGGCGGCGGCGTGGTCCTGGTGGTCGACCTCCAGCCCGGCCAGGCCGTGCTCCGCGACCAGCCGGCCGATCTCGTCCGCGGTCAGCACCGCGCGGCTCCCCCGGCCCCACGGGTGCGCCACCACCGGCACCCCGCCGGCCTGCCGGACCAGCTCGATCGCGCGGCCGGGCTCGATCGCGTACCGCTCCATGTGCGCGGGGCGGCCCTCGGCGAGGAACCGGTCGAACGCCTCCTTGCGGTCGGCCACCGCGCCGAGCGCGACCAGCGCGTCCGCGACGTGCGGCCGCCCCACCGACGGCGTACCGCTCGCCTGCGCGAGCACGTCCTCGACGGTGATCCCGATCCCCAGCCGGTTGAGCCGCTCCACCATCCCCGGCACCCGCCCGGTGCGGCCCTCGCGCACGTGCGCGAGCTCTGCGGCCAGCGGTTCGTACGACGGGTCGGCGAGATAAGCCAGCAGGTGGATGCTCGTCGTACCGGCCTTGCAGGAGATCTCGATCCCCGGCACGAAGCCGATGCCCTCGGCCTCGGCCGCCACCCTCCCCTCGGCCCAGCCGTCGGCGGTGTCGTGGTCGGTCAGCGCCAGCACGTCGAGTCCGGCGGCGCGGGCGTGCGCGACCAGGTCCGGCACCGGATCCGTGCCGTCCGAGCGGTTCGAGTGGGTGTGGAGGTCGATGCGCACGTCGCGATCGTATCGGCGCGGGACGACAACACCGGTCAACATCTACCCTGTCGGGATGAACAGCGACCGGATCGACTGCGTCGGCGCTCTGGTGTACGACGGCCGGCGCCGGCTGCTGCTCGTCCAGCGCGGCCACGAACCGGATGCCGGCAGGTGGTCGCTGCCGGGCGGGCGGGTCGAGCCGGGTGAGGACGACAGTACGGCGCTGAGCCGCGAGGTCGCCGAGGAGACGGGTCTGGCCGTCACCGTCGGCGAGCTGGTCGGCCAGGTCGAGCGCGACGCGCTGGACGGGCGGACGTACGTCATCCGCGACTACCACGCCGTCCCGGTCGGTGGGGTGCTCGCGGCCGGTGACGACGCCGCCGACGCCCGCTTCGTCGACCGCGCCGAGCTCGAGCGGCTCCCCACCTCCAAGCTCCTCGTCGACACCCTCGCCCAGTGGAACGCCCTGCCCGGTTAGTGTCCTGCACCGGAGATAGCAAGCCGATTCCCGTCGCAGGACACTAGGAGTTCCAGTGGTGGACGGCGGGTGAGTCGCGTTCCCAGCCGAGGACGGAGATCGTGGCGGTGCCGAGGACGAAGTGGCGGCCCTCGGTGACGTCGAGCTCGAGCCAGCGCGCGGTCAGGCCGCGCAGCGCGTGACCGTGGCCGAAGACCAGGACGTCGCCGGGCACCGAGCGCACCCGTCGTACGACGTTGTCCAGCCGGGCCGACACCTGCGCTGCGTTCTCACCACCCGGCACCGCGCCGGCCCAGATCGTCCAGCCCGGCACCGACTCCCGGATCTGCGCTGTGGTCAGCCCCTCGTAGTCGCCGTAGTCCCACTCGACCAGATCCGGCTCCACCTCCGCTTCCGGGAAGCCGGCCAGTACCGCCGTCCGCCGGGCCCGCCGCCGCGGGCTGGTCAGCACCAGGTCGAACGTCTCCCCGGCCAGCCGCGTCGCCAGCTCCCGCGCGACCCGCTCACCCGAGGCGGTCAGCTCCAGGTCCGTCGTACTGGTGTGCCGGCCGTCGCGGCTCCACTCGGTCTCACCGTGTCGCACCAGCCACAGCCGGTCGGTGTGCTCGTCGCTCACGCCGATGATCCTCGCAGACGGTACGACGCACACACCCGATGCAGACTTGAAGAAGTTTGAAATTCGATAGATGATGCCTCGGTCATGTCGCTGCGCCGTCCCGGGAGGTCCGCTGTGCCCATCCCGCTCTACCAGGCCAAGGCCGAGTTCTTCCGGATGCTCGGGCACCCCGTGCGGATCCGGGTGCTGGAGCTGCTGCAGGACGGGCCGATGCCGGTCCGCGACCTGCTCGCCGACCTGGAGATCGAGCCGTCCAGCCTGTCCCAGCAGCTCGCCGTGCTGCGCCGGTCCGGCATCGTGACATCGACCCGGGAGGGCTCGACCGTGGTGTACGCGCTGGCCGGCGGCGACGTCGCCGACCTGCTGCGCGCCGCCCGGCGGATCCTGACCGAGTTGCTGGCGGGGCAGCACGAGCTGCTCGCCGAGCTGCGGCAGGCCGACGAGACCGCCCGGTGACCTCGATGGGCCTGCTGCGCAAGATCCTGCGGACCGGCCGCGTCGCCGAACCCGCGCCCGCTGACTCCCCCGCCCCGCTGCCGGCGGCGTCCGGGCTCGGCGGCTCGGTGCAGGTGCGGCACGTGGACGCCGGCTCGTGCAACGGGTGCGAGATCGAGATCGGGTCCGCGTTCGGACCGGTGTACGACGCGGAGCGGTACGGAGCGCGGCTGGTGGCGTCCCCGCGGCACGCCGACGCGCTGCTGGTCACCGGGCCGGTGACGCGGAACATGGCCGAGCCGCTGCGCCGCACGTACGACGCGGTGCCGCGGCCGCGGCTGGTGGTCGCGGTCGGCGACTGTGCCCGCAACTGCGGCGTGTTCGCCGGCGCGTACGGCGTCGCGGGCGCGGTGTCCGACATCGTCGACGTCGACGTCGAGGTGCCCGGCTGCCCGCCACCGCCCGAAGCGATCGTGGCCGCGCTGCGCGGGCTGACCGGTCGATGAACCCGGCGAGCCTCGGCCTCTCGACCTGTCTCGGAGCGGCCGCGCTGTCGGCGGTCGCCGCGGTCGTGCTGCCGGCGCGGGTCCGGCCCGCCGCGACGGGCTTCGGTACGACGGTCGCCGGCGCCGCGGCCGTGGTCGCCGGCGTCGCCGCGATGGCGGGACGAACGTTCTCGGTGTCGCTGCCGGACCTGCTGCCGCTGTCGGGGGTGCGGCTGGCGGCCGACCCGCTCGGCGGCCTGTTCGTCGCGGTCACCGGCGCGGTCGCGGTCGCCGCCGCGGCGTACGGCATCGGCTACACCCGGCACCACCTGGCCGGGCGCTCCGTGCAGGCGGTGCTGCCGCTGTTCGTCGCCGCCATGGTGCTGGTGCCGGTCGCCGCGAGCGCCGGCACGTTCCTGGTGTGCTGGGAGCTGATGGCGGTCACCTCGCTGCTGCTGGTGGTCGCCGAGCACGCCCGCCGGCCCGCGGTGCGGGAGGCCGGGCTGTGGTACGCCGTGATGACTCACCTCGGTCTCGTCGCGATCCTGCTCGGCCTGTTGCTGTTCACCGCGCACGCGGGCGGCGACTCGTTCACCTCGTTGCGCGAGGCAACCGTCTCCCCGGGGATCCGCACCACGATCTTCCTCGCCACGCTGGCCGGCTTCGCGTCGAAGGCCGGCGTCGTACCGCTGCACGCCTGGCTGCCGCGAGCGCACCCGGAGGCGCCCAGCCACGTGTCGGCGCTGATGTCGGCGGCGATGGTGAACCTCGGGGTCTACGGCATCGTCCGGGTCGGGTTCGACCTGCTCGGCGGCGGGCCGCGCTGGTGGTGGCTGCTGGTCCTCGGACTCGGTGCGGCCTCTGCTTTGTACGGAATCCTGCAGGCCGCCGTGAGCACGGATCTCAAACGGCTGCTCGGCCACTCGACCACCGAGAACATGGGGCTGGTGCTGGTCGGCGTCGGCGCGGCCGGGATGTTCCGCGCGGCCTCGCTGCCGGTGCTGACCGGGCTCGCGCTGGCTGCCGCGCTGCTGCACGTGGTGAACCACGCCGCCTTCAAGACAGTGCTGTTCCTCGCCGCCGGTTCGGTGCTGCACGCCACCGGCAGCCGGGACCTCGACGACCTCGGCGGGCTGCGGCCGGCGATGCCGGTCACCACACTCGCGTTCGCGGTCGGTGCGCTGGCCGCCTCGGCGCTACCGCCGGGCAACGGGTTCGTCAGCGAGTGGTTGCTGCTGCAGGCCCTGATCCACGGGCTGCAGGCCGCCGGCGCGGCCACGGCGGTGACGATGCCGATCGCGGTCGCGGTCGTCGCGCTGACCGCCGGGCTGGCCGTGGCCACGTTCGTGAAGGCGTTCGGGGTGGGCTTCCTGGCCCGGCCGCGCGCGGACGCGGCCCGCGACGCGGTGGAGAGCCCGGTCACGATGCGGGCCGGGATGACAGTCGCGGGTGCCGCATGCCTCGGCCTCGCGGTCGCGCCGACCGTGGTCGTCCCCGCGCTGGAGCGGGCGGTCGGGGTGGCGTCGCCCGGCGCCGGCGCGGCCGTGCACGGAGCACTGACACTGCGGCTCACCGGGGTCGCCGGCACCATGTCACCGTTGCTGCTGGCAACGGCGCTGGTCGCCGGGCTGATCGTCGTACTGGCCGCGTTGCGGACGGCCGCGGAGCGGCGAGACCGCCGGGAGGCGAGGCTGTGGGACTGCGGCGCCGGGCCGCTGTCGCCGCGGATGGAGTACACCGCGACGTCGTTCGCCGAACCGTTGCAGCGGGTGTTCGACGACGTGCTGCAACCCGAGCTCGACGTCGACGTCAGCCACCTGGCCGAGTCCCGCTACCTGGTCGACCGGGTGCAGTACCACCGCACGGTGCCGGACCGGATCGAGCACCGGCTCTACCAACCGGTGCTGACGGCGGTGCGGGCCTGGGGCCGGGCCGGGCGGGTGCTGGCCACCGGCAGCGTGCACCGCTACCTCGGGTACGGCTTCTCCTCGCTGATCGTGGTGCTGGTCGTGCTGGCGGTGGCCCGGTGACCGCGGCCGGCGTCGTCGGCGCCGTGCTGCAGGTCGCGGTCGTCGCGGGCGCCGCGCCACTGCTGCTCGGCGTGATGCGGCAGGTGCGGGCCCGGCTCGAGGGCCGGGCCGGCGCCGGCATGCTGCAGCCCTGGCGGGACCTGCGCAAGCTGCTGCGCAAGGAGCGGATCACCCCGCGCGGCACCAGCGAGGTGTTCCGGCTGGCTCCGCTGCTGCTGATGTCGACGACCCTGGTGGTCGCCGCGGCCGGGCCGTTCCTCACCGTCTCGTCACCGCTGGACCCGGTCGCCGACCTGTTCGCCGTGGTTGCCCTGCTGACGCTGGGCACGGTGGCGCTGGCACTCGCCGGGCTCGACACCGGGACGGCGTTCGGCGGGATGGGCGCGAGCCGGGAGATGACGATCACCGCGCTGGTGGAGCCGACGCTGCTGGTCGCCGTGCTCGCGCTCTCGGTCCGCGTCGGCTCCACCAACCTCGGTGCGATCGTCACCTCGACGCTGCACGACCCGGCCCGGGTGATCTCGCCCGCCAGCCTGCTCGCCGCCGTCGCGCTCGCGGTCGCGGTCATCGCCGAGACCGGCCGGCTGCCGGTCGACAACCCGTCCACGCACCTGGAGCTGACGATGGTGCACGAGGCGATGGTGCTGGAGTACGCCGGACCGGACCTCGCGCTGGCCGAGTGGTCGGCGGTGATGCGGCTGACGGTGTTCCTCGGCCTGCTGGCGAACCTGTTCGCCCCCTGGGGCATCGCGACCGGTGCCGGCCTGTTGGCATTGCTGCCGGCCACCGCCGCGTTCGTCGGCAAGGTCGTCGTACTCGGCGGAGTGCTCGCCGCCGGCGAGGTGTTCCTCGCCAAGCTGCGGCTGTTCCGGGTGCCGGAGCTGCTCGCCGGGTCGTTCCTGCTCGCCCTGCTCGCCGTCGCCGCCTCGTTCTTCCTGGCCTGAGGGGTCTCATGTTCGTACAGCTTCTGGATCTCGCCTGCGGAGCGTTCCTGCTCGCCGCGGTGCTGGTGCTGTGGCGGCGTGAGGTGGCCGCGATCGTGCGGGTGTTCGCCGGCCAGGGCGTCGCGCTCGCGGCGATCGTCGCGGTCCTCGCCGTGCACGAGCGGTCGGCCGAGCTCGGGCTGCTGGCGGCCGGCATCCTGGTGCTGCGCGCCGGACTGCTGCCGTACCTGGTCCGGCGCACGCTCGGCTCGTCGCCGACCGCGCGCGAGACCCGGCCGCTGCTGAACGTCTCCGCGTCGCTGCTCGCCGCCGCCGCGCTCACCCTGCTCTCGTACGTCGTGTCGCAGCCACTGGTGTCCCTGGCACCGTCACCCAGCACCCGGGCCGTCCCGGTCGGGCTGACCGTCGTACTGATCGGCTTCTTCGTGCTGGTCACCCGGCGGCTCGCGGTGTCACAGGTGATCGGGTTCCTGCTGATCGACAACGGCATCACCGCGGTCGCCTTCCTCACCACGGCCGGCGTGCCACTGATCGTCGAGCTCGGGGTGGCGCTCGACGTGCTGTTCGCCGTCCTGGTGCTCCAGATCCTGACCACCCGGATCCAGGCCACGTTCGGCAACGCCGACCTGGACGAGCTGAGGGAGCTGCACGACTGATGCCCGACTCGCTTGTGGTGCTGCTGCCGGTCGTCGTACCGGCCCTCGGCGCGCTGCTGCACGCGGCCGCGGGCTGGAACCGCGTCACCGCCTGGACCGGCGCCGTCAGCGCCGCCGGGATGCTTGCCTCTGGCATCTACCTGGCGTCCGAGGTCACCGGCGGTCCGGCGCTGACGGCCGGCGGCCAGCTGCGCGCGGACGCGCTGAGCGCGTTCATGGTGATCGTGATCGGCGCCGTTGCGCTGGTTGCCGGGCTGACGAGCCCGGCGTACCTGGCGGCCGAGATCGCGGCAGGGGCGGCCACCGCCCGGACCGCGCGCCGGCACAGCCTGCTGGTGCACGGGTTCCTGACCGCGATGGCGCTGGCCGTGCTGGCCGCGAACCTGGGCACCGTGTGGGTCGCGATCGAGGCCACCACGATCGTCACCGCGTTCCTGGTCGGCCAGCGCCGCACCGGCGCCGCGTTGGAGGCGGCCTGGAAGTACGTCGTGATCTGCTCGGTCGGGATCGCACTGGCCTTCCTCGGCACGGTGCTGCTGAGCTACGCGGCCGCGCACGGGGCGCCGGGTGCCGGGCTGGACCTGTCCGCGCTGGCCGCGCGGGCCGGCGGGCTCGACCCGGACGTGACCCGGATCGCGGTCGCGCTGCTCGTGCTGGGGTTCGGCACGAAGGCCGGCCTGGCCCCGCTGCACGCCTGGCTGCCGGACGCCCACAGCCAGGCGCCGGCGCCTGTCTCGGCGCTGATGTCGGGCGTGCTGCTGTCGGTCGCGTTCTACGCGGTCCTGCGGGTCAAGGTGATCGCCGACGCCGCCCTCGGCACCGGCTTCGCCCGCACCCTGCTGCTCACGCTCGCGCTGGCAACGCTGGTGGTCGCGGCGTCGCTGCTGCTGGCCCAGCGCGACTACAAGCGGATGCTCGCCTACTCCAGCATCGAGCACATGGGGTTGCTCGCGCTCGGTGCCGCCGCCGGCAGCCGGGCGGCGGCCGCGGGTGTGCTGCTGCACGTGCTCGGGCACGGGCTGGCCAAGGCCGTGCTGTTCCTCGGCTCCGGCCGGATCCTGCAGACCACGCGGACCAGCCTGGTCAGCGGCGTACGCGGCCTCGCGACCGGACAGCCGTGGTTGGCCGGCACATTCGGCCTCGGCATCCTGGCGCTGGTCGGGATGCCGCCGTTCAGCATCTTCGCCAGCGAGCTGGCGATCGCCCGCGCCGGCTTCGCCGACGGCATCGGCTGGGCCACCGCGATCGCCTTCACGCTGCTGCTGGTGATCGCCGGTGCGCTGCTCGGCCGGACCGGGAGCATGCTGCTGGGACCGCCGCCCGATCCTGCGGGGGTCGTGGCGCACCGGCTGCCGGCCGGCACCGCGCTGCCGCTGGCTGCCGGGCTGCTCGCCTGCGCGGCACTCGGTACGACGCTCGGCCCGCTCCACGACCTGCTCACCTCCGCCGCGGCGATCGTGGGGACGCCATGACCCGCTACGGCACCCCGGTCGGGCACCACCGGACCGCCCTCACCGTGACTGCGGGCGACCTCACCGGCCTCGCGACCGGCCTGCTCGCGGAGGGGTTCCGGCTCGCGTCGGCCGCGTGCCACGAGGACGACCGGCGGCTGCGCGCGGTGTACCTGTTCACGGCCGCCCGCCCGGACCGCCGGGTCGAGCTGCACCTGCCGGTGAACCCCGGGCACCCGCATCTGCCGAGCCTGGCGGGAGTGTCGTTCGCGGCCGGCCGGTTCGAGCGGGAGATGCACGACCTGTTCGGGATCGTGCCGGACGGCCACCCGCAGCCGAGCCGGCTGGTCCGGCACTTTCACTGGCCACGCGGCTGGCACCCGATGCTCCGCGACGCCGGTGACCCGCCGGCGTTCGGCGACGTCGACGGCCCGTACCCGTTCCGACCTGTTGAAGGCCCCGGCGTGTACGAGATCCCGGTCGGCCCGGTGCACGCCGGCCTGATCGAGCCCGGCCACTTCCGCTTCTCAGTTGTCGGCGAGACCATCCTCAACCTCAAGGCCCGGCTCTGGTTCGTCCACAAGGGCATCGAGAAGCTGTTCGAGGGCCGCCGCCCGGACGACGCCGTCGAGCTCGCCGAGCGGATCAGCGGCGACACCGCGGTCGGGCACAGCCTCGCGTTCTGCCACGCGGTCGAGGACGCGCTCGAGCTCACCGTCTCCCCCGACGCGCTGCGGATCCGCGGGGTGCTGTTGGAGCTGGAGCGGATCTACAACCACGTCACCGATCTCGGCGCGCTGTGCAACGACGTCGGCTATGGGATCCTCAACGCGCATGCCCAGCGGATCCGCGAGCAACTGCTGCGCATCAACGCCGAAACGACCGGGCACCGGCTGCTGCGCGGCGCGATCCGGCCCGGGACCGCTGAGGTCGTGTCGATGCCGGACGCCGCCCGGCTGCGCGACATCGGCGCCGACGTCGCCGAGGTCGTAGCGATCGCCCTCGACCACGGTGTCGTGCACGACCGCTTCGCCGGCACCGCGATCCTCACCAACCAGCAGGCCGCGGACCTCGGCACCCTCGGGTACGTCGCCCGCGCCAGCGGCCTGCACACCGACGCCCGCAGCGACCAGCCCTGGATCGACCTCGGGCCCGCGTTCGCGGTCTGCACCGAGACGACCGGGGACGTGCTCTCCCGGTTCCTGGTCCGGGCCCGGGAGATCGCGACCTCGGCCGAGGTCATCACCGCGCTGCTCGACGGCCCGGTCCGCCCGGCCGCCGGTGACGACCGGCCGCGCAACGGCGGCGGCATCCGGTCCGGCGTCGGGATCGTCGAGGGCTGGCGCGGCGCCGTGACCCACCGGGTCGAGCTCCGGCCCGACGGGACGCTCGGCCGGGTGAAGATCGTCGACCCGTCGTTCTTCAACTGGCCGGCACTCCCGCTGGCCCTCGCCGACACGATCGTCCCGGACTTCCCGCTGACCAACAAGAGCTTCAACCTGTCCTACGCGGGCAACGACCTCTGACGCGTCAACCGAGCCAGGTGCGCGCGGAGGCGAGGGCGTCGGACAGCGGCGGGATGTCCGGGAACCACGCCTTCTCCCATTCCACCGACCACCAGCCGTCGTACCCGTGCTCGCCGAGCACCGCCCGGATCGCGTCCAGCGGCACCGCGCCGGAGCCGATCAGCGCCGGCACCGGCCGCTCCAGCGGCGGTACGGCGTCCTTCAGCTGCACATAAGCCAGCCACGGCCCGACAGCGTCGTACGTCGCCTTCGGCTCCTCGCCGCTGCGCCAAGGATGCACGAAGTCCCAGATCACCCCGGCCCCCTCGACCCCGTCGACGAGCCGGACGACGTCCGCCCCCCGCGGATGCGAGTCGTGCGTCTCGACGAGCACCCGCACCCCACGCCGCCCGGCCACCTCCGCGGCCGCCGCCAGCCTGCGCCTCCCTCGCTCGTCATCCCCGCCGTCTCCCGCCCCGCCCGGGAACACCCGCACCCCCAGCGCTCCCAGATCAGCCGCCAGGTCAGCATGCGCCACCACGTCGTCAACAACCGCACCGTCATCGCCCGGCGCGCAGATATTCACGTACGACGACACCGCGAGCGGCGCCAGTCGCGCCTCCGCCAGCTTGCGTCGTACCGCCGTCCGCTCCGACCGCGTCAACCCGACATGCACCGGCTGCCCCTCGCCGGCCCGCAACTCGATCCCACTGCACCCGCCGCCGGCAAGCACCCGGCAGACCTCGTCCAGCCCCGCCCCCGGCATCCCCAACGTCGAAGCCGCCAGCCGCACCGCCCAACCTCCGTTCATCGGGCCCTTGTGACCCGGCGTGTCGCGCATCATCGGGCCCGAGTAGCCAGCGCCGACCACACCGCCCGCCGCCTCCAGCATCGCGCCGATCACGCCGTACGACGAGGCCGCGCGCTCAGGCCCCGCATCGAGTTGTGGATCCTTGCACGAGGAAAGCGCTTTCCCGAACCATTACCCACAACTCGCCGTTCCGGTCCACGAGGCGTCGGCGCGGACCGGAGGCGGAAGGCGGTGTCAGTTCTTGGCGGGCGGTTCGACGAGTTCGGGGCGGCCGGGCTGCTCGCCGCCGCGGGCGTCGAGGTAGTTCTGCTTCGGCACCATCACCTTGCGGCGGAACACGCACACCAGCGTGCCGTCCTGCTTGTAGCCCTTGGTCTCGACGTAGACCACACCCCGGTCGTCCTTGGACTTGGACTCCCACTTGTCCAGCACGGTCGTCTCGCCGTAGATCGTGTCGCCGTGGAAAGTCGGCGCGACGTGCCGCAGCGACTCGATCTCCAGGTTCGCGATCGCCTTGCCGGACACATCGGGCACGGACATCCCGAGCAGCAGCGAGTAGATGTAGTTGCCGACCACAACGTTCTGCTTGAACTGCGTCGTCTGCTCGGCGTAGTTCACGTCGAGGTGCAGCGGGTGGTGGTTCATCGTGAGCAGGCAGAACAGGTGGTCGTCGTACTCGGTCACCGTCTTGCCGGGCCAGTGCTTGTACACCGCGCCGACCTCGAACTCCTCGTAGCTGCGCCCGAACTCGGTGGCCTCACTCGCGTAATGCGCGTCGAGGTGCAGCGGATGGTGGTTCATCGTGAGGAGGCAGAACAGATGGTCGTCGTACTCGGTGACCGTCTTGCCCGGCCAGTGCTTGTATGTCGCGCCGACCTCGAACTCC
>DASXRB010000669.1:0-4341 GCA_036506875.1 Kribbellaceae bacterium
GCGACATGGAGCACTACGACGCGACCGACACCGCGTGCCGGGCGGTGGTGCTGAGCTACCTGTCGGCGTGGACCCGTGAGCTGCACCGGCGCGGATACGTGTCCGGCGTCTACGCGCACCTGAACTCCGGGGCGCAGCACCTGTCGCAGACCTACGCGTCGACGTCGTACGCGCGGCCCGACGCGCTGTGGATCGCGCGCTGGGACGGCAACTCGGCGCTGACCGGCTGGCCGGGGATCGCGGACACCAAGTGGGCGGTGCACCAGCGCGGCAAGCAGTTCCGCGGCGACCACACCGAGACGTACGGCGGGGTGTCGCTGCGGATCGACACCGACCGGTTCGACGCTCCCGTGGCGACGGTGGCGCAGACCTACCGGGTGACCCTCACAACGGCGGGGCGCAGCGGGCCGTCGACGTCGTACCCGGCGGTGGCGACCTACCGGACGGGCACGGCGGTCACCGTGGTCTGCCAGACGTTCGGCCAGAAGATCGGCACCACCGCGGTGTGGGACAAGCTGACCAACGGTGCCTACGTGACCGACTACTACGTGAGCACGCCGTCGAACACGGGCTACAGCGCGCCGCTCGCGCGCTGCCTGTACCCGTACCAGGTCACGTCGCCCGGACCGCTCAACCGGCGCTCGGGGCCAGGGGCGTCGTACCCGATCGTCGGCACGCTGCCGAGCGGTGGACTGGCCTGGGTTACCTGCCAGCGGGCCGGGACCAAGGTCGGTACCACGACGGTCTGGGACCGGCTCGAGGACGGCACCTGGGTGTCCGACTACTACGTCGCCACGCCGAGCAAGACCACCTTCAGCAAGCCGGCGCAACGCTGCTGACGGCGCCGGGTCGGGCCCAAGGTCAGGACTGCCGGGGTCTGTTCGGCCCTGTCCGGCACCGGCCCGGCCGCGGTGTGCTGGACGGGTGACCGCGACTCAACCTGCATCGGCGGCTGACACCGGTGCGCGCCCCGTCACAGCCGGCGGCTGGGACGCGCTGGCGGCCGACGGCTCGGTGGTGCACATCCGCTCGGTGCGCCCGGACGACGAGGACGCGCTGCGCGCGCTCAACCAGCGGGTCTCCGACCGCTCGATCTACCTGCGCTTCTTCGGGATGAACCGGACCAGCGCCGACCAGCACAGCCACCACCTCGCCGCCGACTCCGAGGACGACGGACACGTCGCGCTGGTCGCGGAGGCGGCCGGCCGGCTGGTCGCGGTCGGCAGCTTCGAGCCGCTGCGCGACGGGGAGGCCGAGGTCGCCTTCCTGGTCGACGACGCGTTCCACGGCCGCGGGCTCGGCACCCTGCTGCTGGAGCAGCTGGCGGCGGTCGCCCGTGAGCGCGGCATCCACCACCTGCACGCCGACACCCTGGTCGAGAACGCGCCGATGCTGCGGGTCTTCGGCGACTCCGGCTTCGAGCAGATCCGCACGGTCGACCACGGTGTGGTCGAGCTGAGCCTGAGCACGGCCTACGCGCCGCGCACGCTGGACCGGATGGCCGAGCGGGAGCGGGACGCGGAGCAGCGTTCGCTGGCGCCGCTGCTGGCGCCGCGCTCGGTGGCGGTCGTCGGCGCCGGGCGCTCGCCGGGCGGGATCGGGCACGAGGTGCTGGTCAACCTGGCCGAGGCCGGGTTCACCGGCACGTTGTCGGCGGTGAACCCGCACGCGGACCGGATCGCCGGCGTCGCGTCGTACCCGTCGATCGGCGCGGTGCCGGGCCGGGTCGACCTGGCCGTGATCGCGGTGCCGGCGGCCGACGTCGCCCGGGTGGTCGGCGAGTGCGGCGAGGCCGGGGTCGGGGGCGCGGTGATCCTCAGCTCCGGCTTCGGCGAGACCGGCGCCGACGGCGACCAGGCGCAGCGGGAGGTGGTACGACGGGCGCGTGCGCACGGCATGCGGCTGATCGGCCCGAACTGCCTCGGCGTCGTCAACACCGACCCGGCGGTCCGGCTCGACGCGACCTTCGCGAACGTCTCCCCCGAACCCGGCTCGCTCGGGCTGGCGTCGCAGTCCGGCGCGATCGGCATCGCGGTCCTCGACCACGCGAGCCGCTCCGGGCTGGGCATCTCCGAGTTCGTCTCGCTCGGCAACAAGGCCGATGCCAGCGGCAACGACCTGCTGCTGCGCTGGTGGGCCGAGCCGCGCACCGACGTGATCGGGCTGTACCTGGAGTCGTTCGGCAACCCGCGCAAGTTCGGCCGGCTGGCCCGGCTGGTCGGCCGCACGAAGCCGGTGCTGGTCGTGAAGGGCGGCCGGTCCGGCGGCGGTCGCCGTGCCGGCGCCTCGCACACCGCGGCCGCGGCCAGCCCGGACACGGCGGTGGACGCGCTGTTCGCGCAGGCCGGCGTGCTGCGGATGGACACGGTGGAGGAGCTCGTCGACACCGCCCGGGTGCTGTCCGGCCAGCCGCTCGCACACGGACGCCGGATCGCGATCCTGGGCAACGCCGGCGGCGCCGGGGTGCTCGCGGCGGACGCCGCCGAGGCGCTCGGCCTGCAGGTTCCGCGGCTCACCGAAGCCACCCAGGCGGCGATCCTCGACCACACCGGGGCGGTCGCCGCCGACAACCCGGTCGACCTCGGCGCCGGCGCCACACCGGAGCGCCTCGAGCAGGCCGTCCGGGCGATCCTGGCCAGCGGCGAGGCGGACGCGTTGCTGGTGGTCTTCGCCGCGACCCGTGCAGGCAACGTGGAGCGGGTGTACGACGCGGTCGCGCGCGCCTGCGAGGGCAGCACGATCCCGGTCGCGGTGAACTGCCTCGGCGCGCCCGGAGCCGCGCCGCAGGTGCGGCTGGCCGGGGGCCGGAGCCTGCCGGTGTTCGCGTTCCCGGAGACCGCGATCCGCGCGCTTCGCCGGGCCGTCCAGTACGCCGAGTGGCGGCAACGCCCCCAGGGCACGGTCCCGGTGCTGAACACCGTGAACGCCGCCGGCGTCCGCGACCTCGTGCACGAGTTCCTGCGGCTGAACCCGGACGGCGGCTGGCTGGACGCCGACCGCGCCGCCCGGCTGGCCGCCCAGGTAGGCATCACCGTGCAGCCCACCGAGGTCGTCACCAGCGCTGCCGGTGCCGCCGCGGCCGCGCGGCGGCTCGGCTACCCGGTCGCCCTGAAGACCGCCGCACCGGACGTCGTGCACAAGTCCGACGTCGGCGGGGTCCGGCTCGGCGTGCGGGACCAGCCCACGCTGCGGGCGGCGTACGACGAGGTGGCCGCGGCCGCCGGCGACCCGCGGGTCGTGGTGCAGCCGATGGCCCCCGCGGGCGTCGAGCTGATGGTCGGCGCGCTGCGCGACGACCTGTTCGGGCCGGTGATCACCATCGGCAGCGGCGGGGTGCTCACCGACCTGCTCGGGGACCGGGCCTGGCGCGGGCTGCCGCTGACCGACCTGGACGCCACCGAGATGATCCGCTCGCTGCGCTGCGCGCCGATGCTGGCCGGGTACCGCGGCGCACCGGCCAGTGACGAGCGGGCGGTGCTGGACGTGCTGCACCGGGTGGCACGGCTCGCCGAGCTGGTCCCGGAGCTGGCCGAGCTGGACGTCAACCCGCTGCTGGCCCGCCCGGCGGCGCCTTCGCGGTCGACGTCAAGGTGCGGCTGACACCCGCGCCACGGGACCCGGACCCGTATGCCCGCCGGCTGCGGTGACGCGGACTACGCTCGAAGACAGACCGGTCGGCACGTGAAGTGGAGCGACATGGCGATCAAGGTGTTCCTGCTGGATGACCACGAGGTGGTGCGGCTCGGGCTGCGGCAACTGCTCGACGCCGAACCGGACATCGACGTGATCGGCGAGGCCTCCACCGCGGCCCAGGCGGTGGCACGGATCCCGGCGCTGCGGCCGGACGTCGCGGTGCTGGACGTCCGCCTGCCCGACGGCGACGGCGTGACGGTGTGCCGGGACATCCGGTCGCTGATGCAGCCGCCGCCCGCGTGCCTGATGCTGACGTCGTTCTCCGACGACGAGGCGCTGTTCTCCGCGATCATGGCGGGTGCCGCCGGCTACCTGCTCAAGCAGGTCAGCGGGACCGATCTGGTCGGTGCGGTACGACGGCTCGCCGCCGGTGAGTCACTGCTCGACCCGGCGATGACCACCGCCGTACTCGAGCGGCTGCGCAAGCCGCCGGAGGAGGACGACGACCCGCGCTACAAGTCGCTGACCGAGCAGGAGCGGCGGATCCTCGACCTGATCGCGGAGGGCCGCACCAACCGGCAGATCGCCGACACCATGTTCCTGGCCGAGAAGACGGTGAAGAACTACGTGTCGGGCCTGCTCCGCAAGCTCGGCATGGAGCGCCGGACCGAGGCCGCGGTGTACGCGGTCGAGAGGTCACGCCGGCAC
>DASXRB010000670.1:0-1805 GCA_036506875.1 Kribbellaceae bacterium
GGCGACGGCCGGACCAGTGATGTCA
Organism: Kribbellaceae bacterium; assembly: GCA_036506875.1. Taxonomy (GTDB): domain Bacteria; phylum Actinomycetota; class Actinomycetes; order Propionibacteriales; family Kribbellaceae; genus DASRHY01. The sequence continues at coordinate 26 of DASXRB010000670.1, forward strand.
GCATCGAGCTGGTGCCGGTCGCGTCGACCGACGAGATCGGCGAGGTCGCGCGCGCGTTCGACGCCGTCCACGCGCAGGCGGTACGACTGGCGGTCGAACAGTCCGAGCTGCGAAGCAACGTCAACGCGATGTTCGTCAACCTGTCCAGGCGCAGCCAGGGCCTGGTCGAGCGCCAGCTGCGGTTGATCGAGAATCTCGAAAACTCCGAACAAGATCCCGACCAGCTTGGCAATCTCTTCAGACTCGACCACCTCGCCACCCGTATGCGTCGTAACGGTGAGAACCTGCTCGTTCTCGCCGGCGAGGAGCCTGAGCGTCGATGGAGCCAGCCGGTGCCACTCGTCGACGTCATCCGCGCCGCGCTTTCCGAGGTGGAGCAGTACGAGCGGATCGAGCTAACCGCCTTGCCGGACCTCGAGATCGCCGGCCGAGCGGTCAACGACGTCGTCCACCTGCTCGCCGAGGTGCTCGAGAACGCCACTGCCTTCTCCTCTGGCGACACCCGGGTGAACGTCGCCAGTCACGTCCTCGGTAGTGGTGGCGTCATGATCGAGGTCGAGGACGCGGGCATCGGCATCGAGCCGGCCGAGCTTGAACAGATCAACGAGCGGCTGACCAACCCGCCGGTCATCGACGTCTCGGTGTCCCGTCGGATGGGCCTGTTCGTGGTGGGCCGGCTGGCCTACCGGCACGGGATCCGGGCCCGGCTGCGCGCCGGCGCCAATGGCGGCATCGCCGCGCTTGTCGCCCTTCCACCCGACCTGGTGTCGTTCACCTCTGGGGCCGTTCCGGTTGGCGCGGGCGCCGGCCTGATCCCGGCACCGCAGACGCCGGCCACAGCTGCTGCCGCGCGGCCGCTGACAGGACCGGCCGCCGGACTAGGTACCAATCCCTTCGGGCTGCCGCTCGGTCCTCGACCTGAGCTTCCGGCCGGGGAGGTGCCTGCGGCGCAGAACGGCGCAGGCGTTCCGGACGCCGGCCCAGATGGCAGGCCGGGTGCTCCGCTTAACGTGCCTCTTGGCCCGCCGCCGTCGGTGCCCGGCTCGCCGCTGGTCGGTACCGTGCTGCCGCCGATCGGTCGGGACGGCGCGCCTGCGCCGAAGGCGCCGGGAAGCGGCCCGATCCCGCAGGTGCCGGGGAGCGGCCAGATGCCGCCGCCCGCGGGCAGCGGTCCCATTCCTCGGGTGCCTGTCCCACAGGTGCCTGGCAGCGGCCCGATGCCGCCGCCTCCCGGCGGCGGCCCGATTCCCCCTGGGCCGGCCACCGCGCGGGCCTTCCCGTCGGAGCCGTCCGAGCCCGACGCCGGCACGAAGGCCGGCCAGGAGACTCCCGCATCGGCGGCGACTGAGACCGGACGGCCGCCATTCCCGCAACCGGCCGGCCCGAACGCTGGCGACGGAGAAGCTGGCGCTCCCGCCGCGCTGCGGCAGGGCATCCCCGGGCTGCCTCCACTGCCGGACTCCCCGTCGCGGCAGCTGCCACCGCTGACAGCCGCCGACCTCGTTCGGGCGAGCGGCGGCAACCTCTCCAGCGGTGACATCCTCGACCCGTCGGCCCCCGGGTCCCGCGGCGACCGGAACGCCGAGCCCATCTTCGTTTCGATTCAATCCGAGTGGTTCCGCCGCCGGACCCGTCCGGCCGCTACTGCTAGGCCTACACCGCCGGATGCTCCGGCGACCGGTGCTCCGGCGACCGGTGCTCCCACGACCGGTGCCCCCACGACCGGTGCCCCCACGACCGGTGCCACACCCGTACCATCGGCCGCCGCGGCGGCAGAGAC
>DASXRB010000671.1:0-4465 GCA_036506875.1 Kribbellaceae bacterium
GAGTCGGTGCGCTGCGAGCTGCTGCACGAGCACAGCGGAGTGGCGATCACGATGGTGCAGCTACCGGCGATAAACACCCCGCAGTTCCGCTGGCTGCTGTCCCGGATGCCGCGGCAGGCCCAGCCAGTGCCGCCGATCTACCAGCCGGAGCTGGCCGCCCGCGCGGTGCTCCGCGCCGCCGACCATCCGCGCCGGCGCGAGTACTGGGTCGGTGGCAGCACGGTCGCGACCCTGCTGGCCAACGCCGTCGCACCGGGTCTGCTGGACCGCTACCTGGCCCGCACCGGGGTGCGGTCCCAGCAGACCGCCGACCCGCGCCCCCCGGACCAGCCCACCAACCTGTGGCAGCCGGCCGACGGCCGTGACGGCGACGACTTCGGCACCCACGGCGTGTTCGACGACCGGTCGACCGAGCGGAGCGTGCAGCAGTGGATCGCGGACCGCCTCGCGACGCTGTCCCGGGGCCGCCGGTGAGCGACCCGATCGCCGGTGTCGACGTGTCGGCCTACACGATCCGACGAGGTGCCGGTCTACGGCAGCGGCGGCTTCACGTCGTACGACGAGGAGGCCCTGGAGCGCCAGCTGTCCGGGTGGGTGCACGAGCAGGGGATCCCGCGGGTGAAGATCAAGATCGGCGAGTCGTGGGGGACCAGGACCGGGCGCGACCTGGAGCGGGTCGCGCTCGCCCGCCGGGTCATCGGACCGGATGCCGCGTTGGTCGTGGACGCGAACGGCGGCTACACCGTCGGCCAGGCCCGCCGGGTGGCCGCGCGCCTGGCCGAGCACGGGGTCGAGTGGTTCGAGGAGCCGGTCTCGTCGGACGACCTCGACGGCCTGCGGCAGGTGCGTGACGGCACCGGCATCGACGTCGCCGCGGGCGAGTACGGCTACGACCTCGGGTACTTCCGGCAGATGTGCGCGGCGGGTGCGGTCGACTGCGTCCAGGTGGACGTCACCCGCTGCGGCGGCATCACCGAGCTGCTGCGGATCGCCGCCGTTGCGGCGTCGTACGGGCTCGACGTGTCCGGTCACTGCGCGCCCGGCCTGCACCTGGCGCCGCTCGCCGCAGTGCCGAACCTGCGGCACCTGGAGTGGTTCCACGACCACGTCCGGATCGAGTCGATGCTGTTCGACGGTGCCCCCGATCCGGCGGCCGGGAGCGTCAGCCCGTCCGGCCGGCCCGGCCACGGCATGACCTGGCTGCCGGACGCCGCGACGGCCTTCCGGGTGGCCTGACGCGGTTTGACCGTGCTGCCCCGGGGCACTGGTTGTCAATGAGTGAACGAGACGGTGACATGGGTGGTGAGAGGGGGCTGGCACCGGATCCGCGGCGCAACCGGATCCCGGACAGTCACCTCCGCCGGTGGGGCGCGGTCTACCTGCTCCTGCTGCTGTTCGCGGGCTCGTGGGTGGGGCACTTCTTCGCCGAGCTCGCGGAGTTCCGCAGCGACCAACAGGCGCACGGGATCGCGTTCGCCTGGGGCGACTACCTGACGGTGTTCCTCTCGAGCACGCTGGAGAACTGGCAGAGCGAGTGGCTGCAGCTGGTCTTCCAGGCGATCCTCCTGCTCGGCGCGAAGCACCTGATCTTCCGGGTCGACGCCGAGGACATGGAACGGTTGGAGGCGAAGGTCGACCGGATCCAGCGGCAGCTGGACGAGAGCGGGGTCCGCGATGTTCCGTGACGAGACGGCCGCCTTCCTGCGCGAGGGTTACGCGTTCATCGGCAACCGTTGCTCCGGGCAATCACCGGACGGTTTCACGACACGGCTCGGCCTGCGTCGTACCGTCTGCCTGCGGGGCGCGGAGGCCGCCGCGGAGTTCTACGACGAGTCCCGCTACCAGCGGGCCGGGGCCGCACCGCCGCGGTTGCTGCGCACCCTTTTCGGCCGCGGCGGTGTCCAGGGCCTCGACGGCGACGCGCACCGCGCCCGCAAGCAGCTGTTCCTGGAGGTCACCCGGCCGCAGCGAGTGGCGTCGCTCGCCGAGCTGTTCCGCGGCGAGTGGGAGCGGCGCGCGGCGCACTGGCCGGGACGGCGGGTCGTCCTGTACGACCAGATCGGGCTGATCCTGTGCCGTGCCGTCTGCGAATGGGCCGGGGTGCCGCTGCCGCCCGACCGCACCGCACAGCTCACCCGCGACCTGCACGCGATGATCGAGGGCGGCGCGCACATCGGACCCGGGTACTGGCGCGCACGGCTTGCCCGGCTGCGGTGGGAACGCTGGCTCGGCTCGCTGATCCGCCGGGTGCGTGCCGGTGAGATCCCGGTCGCGCCCGGGACGGCGCTGGACGCGGTCGCGTCATACCGCGAACCGGACGGGACGGTGCTCGGCGAGCGGGTCGCGGCCGTGGAGCTGCTGAACGTGGTGCGTCCGGTGGTCGCCGTGGACCGGTGGGTCGTGTTCGTCGCGCACGCGCTGCACGAGCACCCGCAGTGGCGCGAGCTGCTGCGCGGCGGTGACCCGGTGCGCACCGGCGCGTTCGTCCAGGAGGTCCGCCGGCACTACCCGTTCTTCCCGGCCGTGATCGCCCGGGCTCGTACCACGCACACCTGGCACGGGCTGCGGATCCGGCGCGGTGACCGGGTGCTGCTCGACCTGTACGGCACGAACCACGATCCCCGGACGTGGACCGCACCGGAGCTGTTCCAGCCGTCGCGGTTCGAGACCGCGACACCCGATGAGTTCGCGTTCGTTCCGCAGGGCGGCGGCCGGGCCGACCACGGCCACCGGTGCCCGGGCGAGAGCATCGCGGTCGCCGTCATGAGCACCGCCGCCGGGCTGCTCGCCGCCGGGCTGTCGTACGACGTCCCGCCGCAGGACCTGTCCATCGACCTGTCGCGCATGCCGGCGCTGCCCGCCAGCGGGTTCGTGCTGGACGGCGTCCGGTCGCGGACCGTGGCCGCGCGCGCCTGATCCGCGGAGGCGACATGTGGTTCGAAGGCGCGGTCTTCTACGAGGTCGACGCGGGCGCGTTCGGCGGCGACGGCGAGCGCGGCGACCTGCGCGGCGTCATCCGGCGGCTCGAGCACATCCGCGCCGTCGGCGCGACCGCGGTCTGGCTGCAGCCGTTCTACGTCTCGCCGTACCGCGACAGCGGGTACGACGTGGTGGACCACCTGGGCGTGTCGGACCGGTTCGGCACGCTGGCCGACGTCCGTGACCTGATCGCGCGCGCCGACGAGCTCGACCTGCGGATCGTGCTCGACCTCGTCGTCCAGCACACGTCGGTCGACCACCCGTGGTTCCGCGCGGCCCGGTCCGACCCGGGCTCGCCGTACCGCGACTACTACGTGTGGGCCGACGAGCCGCACCCGACGATCGCCGAGCCGGTCTTCCCGACCCTCGAGGACTCGGTGTGGCAGTACGACGAGCGGGCCGGGCTGTACTACCGCCACACGTTCCTGCGGCACGAGGCCGACCTGGACACCGGCAACCCGGCGGTGCGCGCGGAGATCCGCCGGATCGCCACGCACTGGCTCGAGCTCGGCGTGTCCGGCTTCCGCGTGGACGCGGTGCCCTACATGGTCCGGCAGGCCGCGCTCACCGACAGCCGCGACGACGGCTTCTGGTTCCTCGAGGAGTTGTACAAGGCGGCGTCGTCGGTCCGGTCCGACGTGGTGCTGATGGGGGAGGTCGACGTTCCCGCCGACCAGCTGCCGCGGTACTTCGGCGACGGCGACCGGCTCACCATGGTGCTCGACTTCTGGCTGAACAACTACCTGTTCCTCGCACTGGCGCGGTGCTCGGCCGAGCCGTTGGTGCGGGCCCTGCGCAACCAGCCCTCACCGCCGCCGGGCGCGCAGTACGCGACCTGGCTGCGCAACCACGACGAGCTGGACCTCGAGCGGCTCAGCGCGCCCGAGCGCGCCGAGGTGATGGCGCGGTTCGCGCCGCGCCCGGACATGCGGGCGTACGGACGCGGCATCCGCCGCCGGCTGGCGCCGATGCTGCGCGACCCGCGCCGGATCGCGATGGCGCACGCGCTGCTGTTCGCGCTGCCCGGGGCGCCGGTGCTGAGGTACGGCGACGAGGTCGGCCTCGGCGAGGACCTCAGCGCACCCGACCGGGCCGCGCTGAGGCTGCCGATGCCGTGGACGGACGGCTCGGACAGCGTCGCCGCACAGGCGCTCCGCCCCGGATCGCTGCTGAGCCTGGTCGCGCAGCTGGCCGGCGCCCGCGCGGACCTCGGCCCGCTGCGCGAGGAGCGCTGTGAGGTGCTGCCGGTCACCGACGACGCCGTCCTCGCCGTCGCGCACCACACCCCCGGCGGGGCGCTCCTGATGCTCACCAACCTGGCCGACCGGTCGGCCGACGTGCGGCTCCCGGCGACCTACGACGACGCCGACCTCACCGACCTGGTGGCCAACAGCAACGAGTACGACGCGCCGGCCGCCGGCCGGGTCCGCCTGAACCCGTACGGCTACCGCTGGCTCCGCGCCTGACGCCCGCGGTCTTCAGCCAT
>DASXRB010000672.1:0-4463 GCA_036506875.1 Kribbellaceae bacterium
CGAACAGCGACTTGGAGATGATCGCGGTCTTCTTGCCGGCCAGCCGGGCCTCGATCGCCGCACGCAGCCCGGCGCCGCCGGCCCCGATCACCACGACGTCGTAGGAGTGGCGTTCCAGCTCAGTCATGTCTCTTCCTTAGGCGTTCATTCGTCGCATCTTGTGGTTCCTGTGGACAACCGGTCGGCTGACCGACCGCGGTCACGTGACCGCGTTGTCCACAGGAACCACAAGATGCGACGAATGAACGCATGGGTTTGGGTCAGTTGAAGAAGCGCGGGTCGGAGAACCAGCCGGCGGACACGGCCATGATGTACGCGTCGGTGAGGATGACCGTGAACAGCGAGATCATCGCGTAGGTGCCGTGCTTGGCGTTCAGCCTGGACACGAACGTCCAGTACCGGTACCGCAGCGGGTGCTTGGAGAAGTGCTTGAGCCGGCCGCCGACGATGTGCCGGCACGCGTGGCACGACAGCGTGTACATCCACAGCATGATCAGGTTCACCCAGATGACCACGGTGCCGAGCCCGAAGCCGAACCCGCCGTCGTGACCCTGGAACGCCCGCACGCCGTCGTACACGTTGATGGCACCGAAGATCAGCGCGCCGTAGAAGAAGTAGCGGTGCGCGTTCAGGCCGACCAGGGGGAAGCGCGACTCACCGGTGTACTTCTTGTGCGGCTCCGGGACCGCGCACGCGGCCGGCGCCAGGAAGAACGACCGGTAGCCCGCCTTGCGGTAGTAGTAGCAGGTGCCGCGGAACCCGGCCAGGATCACGAACGTGATCAGCGCGATCGGCAGGAACACCGGGAACTTCGGCAGCGGCGTGCCGAAGTGCGCCGAGCCCTCGACGCAGTTGTTGGTGAGGCAGGGCGAGTACATCGGCGTCAGGTAGTGCTCGTCGGCCGCCCAGTACCACTTGTTCATGAAGATCCGGATCGTCGCGTAGACCACGAAGAACCCGAGGACCACGCCGATCTTCAGCGGCGCCAGCCACCACCTGTCCTGGCGCGCGGTCTTCTCCCCGACCGCCGCGCGGCCGGGACCCATCACCCCCGTACTCACGGCGCGTGCCGGTCCGGAGCTCCGAAGCCCTCGTGCTCGGCTTCCGACCACATCGATGCGTCGTACTCCACGTCCGGGATCTCCTCCAGCTCTTCAGGCACCGGGCCGGGACGGCGGTGCGGGTCAGGCGGGCCGAGCTCGGCGAGGTCGTCGCTGAGCCGCGCGACGTCGGAGACCAGCCTGCGCACCCCGAGGGTGTCCCCGTACTCCTGGCTGAGCTTGCCGACCGCGCCGTGCAGCGCCTCGAGTGCGCGCTGCACCGCCGCCACGGTCTTGTTCGGACCGTCGCCCATATCGGTAACGCCGTCCACGCTGCCTCCAGTCACCTGATCGCACGGAGCCCGTAATTCTGCGCACCACACTTTGCCGCTACCGGGGGCGCAACGGAAGTCTCGTCGGCGTGCTGCCGGTGAGTCAGGAACGGATCGTTATCAGCCGTGTGCACTCGGGTGCAGCAGCGGCTGGTAGCCGCCGGCCAGCGTCAGCACCGTGCCGGCGGGCGTGAGCAGCTCGACCGTCGTCTCGCGCGGTACGGCGACCGCGGGGCCGTAGCCGTCCAGCGACCACGGCAGCACCGACGCCCCGCGCACCAGCCCCGGCCGGCCGTCGTACCGGATCATCGCGCCGTCGGGCAGGCTGCCGAACGCGGCGGGGTAGGTGCGCTGCCGGCGCCCGCCGCCCGGCTCGATCCGCTGCCGGTGCAGCTCGGCGTCCAGCTCGGTGGCCCGCAGGCGGGTATCCAGGTCGTGCGCGAGCCGCCAGGTCTCCACGAAGGCGTCGTACGAGGCGCGGCGGCAGTAGGCGCACGGCCGGTGCCCGGCGGCCAGCGCGGTCGCCTCGTCCAGGAAGAACAGTGCGGTCCAGCGCCCCGGCGGCATCGGGTCGCGGCGGACGCCCTTGAAGTCCAGCACGCAGCAGATCCACAGCTTCGACCGCCACCGGGCGGTGCCGAGCCTGCGATCCGGCCCGTGCAGGCAGCCGCGGTTGCCCATCATCAGCCCGCGGGCAGGTGTCGCGACGATCTCGCCGGTCGGTGTGACACGGTTCTGCAGCGGCATAGGGGCATTGTCTGGCACAGTGGCGCACCGTGGACGACAGCGCGGAGCCTCGGCAGGTCGTGGTCGGCGTCGCGCTGGTGCGGGACGGCCGGGTGCTCGCGGCGCTGCGCCGGCCGTCGGCGAGCACGCCGGGCGGCTGGGAGTTCCCCGGCGGCAAGACCGAGCCGGGAGAGTCCGACGAGCAGGCGCTGGTCCGCGAAGTGCGCGAGGAGCTGGGCGTCGAGGTGGCGGTCGGCGACCTGCTCGGCGACCAGCCGATGGGGGAGCGGTACGTGCTGCGCGTCTACACCGGGCGCATCCTGAGCGGTCAGCCGGAGCTGCGCGAGCACGACGAGCTCCGCTGGCTGGCCGCCGACGGCCTGTACGACGTCGACTGGCTCGCCGCCGACCGCCCCTTCTTGGAGCCACTGCGCAGCGTCATACTGGCCTCGCCGGATCCGTCACGATTCGGCGACAAGTCAGACGTATGACACAGGCGTGGATGGCGTCCAGGCACCTGACATACGTATCGTGCGCGCGAAGGTTCTCCGCCGGTGTGAACCGGCCCGGCGGCGACGTCCGGAAGGGGTTGGGACCCATGACGTTAGGTGCGGCGGACACCCAGACCACCGCTACCGAGCTACCGGCTGATCACCTCGCCGAAACCTCGGAGGCGAAGATCGAGGGCCGGTCCCTCGGCCAGATCGCGTGGGCCCGCCTGAAGAAGGACCGGATCGCGGTCATCAGCGCGGTCGTCATCATCGTGGTCGTCCTGGTGGCGGTGCTGGCACCGCTGATCATCAAGCTCTACGGCTTCGGGCCCGATACGTTCAACCGGTTCGACCCGCAGGGCAAGCCGCTGCTGGACAGCGCCAAGGGCGGCCTTCCCGCCGGCGGGCTGTGGGGCAGCGGGATCAGTGGAACCCACTGGCTCGGCATCGAGCCGCAGAACGGCCGCGACCTGCTCGCCCGGCTCGTCTACGGCACCCGCACGTCACTGCTGGTCGCGCTCGGCGGCACCGTGCTCGCGGTCGTGCTCGGCACGGTCGTCGGCATGGTGTCGGGCTACTTCCGCGGCTGGGTGGACGCGGTGCTCGCACGGATCATGGACATCATGCTGAGCTTCCCGCAGCTGCTGTTCATCATGGCGATGACCCCGGTGATCGCCGACCGCGCGAAGGCCGTGTTCGGGATCGAGGACACGAACAGGCTGCGGATGGGCGTGCTGATGTTCGTGCTGGGATTCTTCGGCTGGGCGTACCTGGCCCGGATCGTGCGCGGCCAGACGCTGTCGGTCCGGGAGCGTGAGTTCGTCGAGGCGGCCCGCTCGCTCGGCGCCGGCCCGCTCTACGTGATCTTCAGGCAGATCCTGCCGAACCTGATCCCGACGCTGCTGGTCTACACCACGCTGCTGATCCCGGCGTACATCACCGCCGAGGCGGCGCTGTCCTACCTGGGCGTCGGCGTGAAGGAGCCGACCGCGTCCTGGGGGACGATGATCGCCGACGCGTCGAACTGGTACGAGTTCGACCCGCTCTACCTGTTCTTCCCGGGCATGGCGCTGTTCATCGTCGTACTTGCTTTCAACCTCCTGGGTGACTCTGTGCGAGACGCCCTCGACCCGCGGGCCGGACGGGGCTGATCATGTTTCGCTACGTCGTTCGCAAGTTCCTGCAGCTGATCCTCGTCATCTGGGTGATCAGCGTGCTCACGTTCTTCCTGTTCTGGGCCACGCCGGCCAACCCGGCGCTGCTGGTCTGCGGCCGCAGCTGCACCGTCGCCCGGATCGCGGAGGTGAACGCGGCGTACCACTTCGACGACCCACTGATCAAGCAGTACGGCCGGTACATGTCCGGCCTGGTGAACCCGAACGGCCGGGAGCTCGGCAGCACGGGATCTGCCGAGCACTGCCCGTGGCCGTGCTTCGACCGGTCGCTGCAGAACGGCCGCCAGGTGTGGGTGGCGATGACCGAGGCGTTCTGGCCGACGTTCTGGCTGGCCACCGGTGCCGCGGTGCTGTGGCTGGTCTCGGGCGTGCTGCTGGGGTTGATAGCGGCCTTGCGCAAGGGCAGATGGGTGGACAAGCTCAGCGTCGGGTTGTCGTTGTTCGGGGCCTCGTTCCCGACCCTGGTGTTCGGCTACCTGCTGATCTTCGCGTTCATCGTCAAGACGCAGATCCTGCCGTTCCCGGACACCGCCAACGCGTCACTGTTCACCGTCGGACCCGGGCCGTGGCTGCAGTTCTACATCCTGCCGTGGTGCACGCTCGCGCTGGTGTACGCGGCGCTGTACACCCGGCTGACCCGCGCGAACATGATCGACACGATGAACGAGGACTTCATCCGCACCGCGCGGGCGAAGGGGC
>DASXRB010000673.1:0-6281 GCA_036506875.1 Kribbellaceae bacterium
GGCGGTCTGCACCGTCTACACGGTCGGCACCGTCAAGGAGGTCGAGCTGGACGCCGGCGCGTCGCGGACCTACGTGTCGGTCGACGGCGGGATGAGCGACAACATCCGCACCGCGCTGTACGACGCGGACTACTCGTGCACGCTGGCCAGCCGGTTCAGCGACGCGGCCCCGGTGCTCGGGCGTGTGGTCGGCAAGCACTGCGAGTCCGGCGACATCCTGGTCAAGGACGAGTTCCTGCCGGGCGACGTCGTACCGGGTGACCTGATCGCGATACCGGGCACCGGCGCGTACTGCCGGTCGATGGCGAGCAACTACAACCACGTGCCGCGACCGGCCGTGGTCGCCGTCCGGGACGGCCGCGCGCGGGTCGTCGTACGGCGGGAGACCGAGGACGACCTGCTGGCTCTGGACGCGGGGGTGGAGTGATGGCCGGTTCGAAGGACGGCAAGCCGTTGAAGGTCGCGCTGCTCGGGTGCGGCGTGGTCGGTACCGAGGTGGTGCGGATCCTCACCGAGCAGTCGGCCGACCTGGCGCATCGGGTCGGAGCGCCGCTGGAGATCGCCGGGATCGCGGTACGACGACCCGCGCGCGCCCGCGACGTCGCGGTCGACCCGGCCCTGATCACCACCGACGCACACGCCCTGGTGACCCGGGCGGACGTGGACCTGGTGATCGAGGTGATCGGCGGCATCGAGCCGGCCCGGTCGCTGATCCTGGCCGCGCTGGAGAACGGCGCGTCGGTCGTGACGGCGAACAAGGCGCTGCTCGCCGAGGACGGCGCCACGCTGTTCGCCGCCGCCGAGAAGCACGAGCGGGACCTGTACTTCGAGGCCGCCGTGGCGGGTGCGATCCCGATCCTGCGGCCGCTGCGCGAGTCGCTGGCCGGTGACGACGTGACCAAGGTGATGGGCATCGTCAACGGCACCACGAACTACATCCTGGACAAGATGGACTCCACCGGCGCCGGGTTCGAGGAGGCGCTGGAGGAGGCGCAGGCGCTCGGCTACGCCGAGGCCGACCCGACCGCCGACGTCGAGGGCTTCGACGCCGCCGCCAAGGCCGCGATCCTGGCCAGCCTGGCCTTCCACACCCGGGTCTCGATCGCCGACGTGCACCGCGAGGGCATCACCGAGGTGTCCGCCACCGACATCGCCTCGGCCCGCGAGATGGGCTGCGTGGTGAAGTCGCTGGCGATCTGCGAGCTGGACCCGAAGACCGACGCGGTCAGCGCGCGGGTCTACCCGGCGATGATCCCGGACACGCACCCGCTGGCCTCGGTGCGGGACGCGTACAACGCCGTCTTCGTGGAGTCCAAGGCGGCCGGGCAGCTGATGTTCTATGGTCGTGGTGCCGGCGGCGCCCCCACGGCCAGTGCTGTCCTGGGTGATCTGGTGTCCGCCGCACGCAACCGGCTCAAGGGTGTGCCGGGGGTCGGCGAGTCGTCGTACAGCCAGCGGGCGTTCCGCCCGATGGGGGAGACGCTGACTCGCTACCACGTGTCGCTCGACGTGGCCGACAAGGCCGGTGTGCTGGCGGCCGTCGCGCACGCCTTCGCCGAGCACGACGTGTCGATCCAGACCGTCCGCCAGGAGGGCCGCGGCAGCGACGCCCAGCTGGTCGTGGTGACCCACACCGCGACCGACGCTGCGCTGTCGGCGACCGTGGAGGCCCTGCGCGAGATGGACATCGTGCGAGAAGTGAGCAGTGTGATGCGGGTCGAAGGGGAGTGAGCCCTATGGCGCACCAGTGGGGTGGCGTGATCGAGGAGTACCGCGACCGGTTGCCGGTCTCGGCGGACACGCCGGTGGTGACGCTGGGTGAGGGCGGTACGCCGCTCGTCGCCGCGCAGTGGCTCAGCGAGCAGACCGGCTGCGAGGTGTGGCTGAAGGTCGAGGGGTGCAACCCGACGGGCTCGTTCAAGGACCGCGGCATGACCGTGGCGATCTCCAAGGCCGCCGAGGCGGGCGACAAGGCGGTGGCGTGCGCGTCGACCGGGAACACCTCGGCGTCCGCCGCCGCCTACGCGGTGCGGGCCGGGCTGCAGCCCGTCGTACTCATCCCGGCGGGAAAGATCGCGCAGGGCAAGCTCGCGCAGGCGATCGCGCACGGGTCCACGCTGGTCGCGGTCGACGGCGGGTTCGACGACTGCCTGCGGATCGTGCGCGAGCTGGCCGAGAACTACCCGGTCGCGCTGGTGAACTCGGTCAACCCGGTCCGGCTGGAGGGGCAGAAGACGGCGGCGTTCGAGATCTGCGACGCGCTCGGCGACGCGCCGGACCTGCACGTTCTGCCGGTCGGCAACGCCGGCAACATCAGCGCCTACTGGAAGGGCTTCACCGAGTACGCCAAGGACGGTGTGGCGACCCGCACGCCGCGGCTGTGGGGCTTCCAGGCCGAGGGCGCGGCGCCGATCGTGCGCGGCGAGGTCGTGCTGAGGCCCGAGACGGTCGCGACCGCGATCCGGGTCGGCAACCCGGCCTCCTGGAAGCTCGCCGAGGCGGCCCGGGACGAGTCCGGTGGCCTGATCGACCTGGTCACCGACGAGCAGATCCTGTCCGCCCAGCGCGAGCTCGCCCGGCGCGAGGGCGTGTTCGTCGAGCCCGCCTCCGCGGCCGGCGTCGCGGGCCTGCTCGCCGCGCGGGCCGCCGGGCGGCTGGACGGCGGCCTGACCGTCACCGTCACCGTGACCGGGCACGGGCTCAAGGACACCGACACCGCGCTGGCCTACGCCGTGCCCGACGGTGTGCACCCCGCTCCGACGGCGCCGGACACCGACGTGGTCGCCCGGGTGTGCGGTCTCGCATGAGTTCCGCGGTGCGGGTCCGGGTGCCCGCGACCAGCGCGAACCTCGGGCCCGGCTTCGACGCCTTCGGGCTCGCGCTCGGCCTGTACGACGAGGTGTCGGTGCGGCTGTGCTCCGGTCCGGACGTGTCGGTCGAGGTGTCGGGCGAGGGCGCGGACGACGTGCCGCGCGATGCGTCGCATCTCGTCGTACGGGCGTTGCGGGCGGCACTGGAGGAACTGGGCGAGCCGGCCGGTGGCCTGGCGCTGTCGTGCGTCAACCGGATCCCGAAGAGCGGGGGACTGGGGTCGTCGGCGGGGGCGATCGTGGCCGGGGTGCTGGCCGCTTTCGAGCTGGCGGGTACGACGGCCGACCCCGGGCGCGTGCTGCGGATGGCGGCCGAGCTCGAGGGGCACCCGGACAACGTCGCGGCCTGCGTCTACGGCGGGTTCACGATCGCGTGGACGGACTCCGGCGGCGGGCGGGCGGTGCGGCTGGAGCCGGACCCGGCGGTGTCGGCGGTGGTGTACGTACCGGCCGTCGCGGTGCCGACGAGGGTCGCGCGCGGGCTGCTGCCGGCGACCGTGCCGCACGCGGACGCGGCCGCGAACGCCGGCCGGGCCGCGCTGCTGGTGACGTCGATCACATCGCGGCCGGACCTGCTGCTGGTCGCGACCGAGGACCGGCTGCACCAGTCGTACCGGGCTCCGGCGATGCCGGACAGCGCGGCGCTGGTGGCGTCGCTGCGGGCCGCGGGCATCGCCGCCGTGGTCAGCGGAGCGGGGCCGAGCGTGCTGGCGCTGCTCGACGGGCGGACCGGCGAGGTGCCGGTGGCTCCGGACGGCTGGCGCCGGTTCGAGCTGCCGATCGATCCGGTGGGTGCCCAGGTCTGGTCCGTCGCAGCGGAATGAATCGGGGAAGACACGCGTTCGAACGATCAGAGTCGTGCTCTGACCCGGCAGTGGTGCTAGTCTCGACTCACCCGATCCCCTCCAGGTGATCGGCGAAACTCTCGCCACGACCCCGGGCCGCCCTGCCCCCGGCACTTCGGTGGCGTACCCCTGTGGAAACCCGACGTGGCGGCGTCGGGGGCTCATGGTGGTCCTGGTTGAGCGAGAGCTTGTATGTCCGCGTACCCGTTCCGTTGGTCGTGGGCGATGCCTCAGGGCGATGGGCAACACAGCCGTCGTCCATCCGTGTGGGAAGGACCTCACGTGACAGAAACAGTTGATACCTCCACCGGTGTCGCCGGCGATCAGTCGGCTCCGGACACCGGCGCCGCGCCCACCCGGCGCCGGCGCAGCGGAGGCGGTCTCGAAGGAATGCTGCTCCCCGAGCTGAAGCAGCTCGCCGGGTCGCTCGGCATCAGGGGCGCCGGCGCCCTGCGCAAGGGCCAGCTGATCGAGGCCATCAAGGCCGCGCAGGGCGGAAGTGCGCCCGGCGGCAGCGGGGGCAACGGCGAGGGCGGCGGCACGAGCCGCGCGACCCAGCCGACTCTCGACGAGGCCGGTGACACGCCGCCCGCGCGGCCGGTCGAGATCACCGCGCCTCGTGAGGAGGCGCCGGCAGTGCGCGATACCAGCGACGCCGAGCGTCGTACCGCCTCCGGCCGGCGCGACGAGAACGGCCAGGGCGCCGAGAGCGGTGAGAACCGCCAGGGCGGTGACGCGGGCCGGCGCGGTGAGTCCGGTCAGGACAACCGCCAGGAGGCCCGGCAGGACAACCGCCGGGGCGAGCGCGAGAACCGCCAGGACGGCGAGGGCCGCGACCGCGGCCGCCAGCAGGACGGCCAGAACCGTGACCGCGGCGGCGAGAACCGCGCCGAGGGCCAGCAGAACCGCGACCGGCAGGACCGCGGCGACAACCAGGGCAACCGGGGTGGCGGCGACCGCAACGACAACCGCGGCGAAGAGGCCGAGGGCCGCCGGCGCCGGCGCCGCGGGCGTGACCGCGGCCGGGACCGTGACGGCGGCGGTGGCCAGGGTGGCCGCGGTGGCCGCGGTGGCCGCGAGCGCTTCGACGTCGAGCCGGTGGTGACCGAGGACGACGTGCTCGTGCCGGCCGCCGGCATCCTGGACGTGCTCGACAACTACGCGTTCGTGCGCACCGGCGGCTACCTGCCGGGCCCGAACGACGTGTACGTCTCGCTCGCGATGGTGAAGAAGTACGGCCTGCGCAAGGGTGACGCGATCACCGGCGCGGTCCGGCAGCCGCGCGAGGGCGAGCGCAAGGAGAAGTTCAACCCGCTGGTCCGGATCGACACCGTTAACGGGTCGGACCCGGAGGCGGCCAGGCACCGGCCGGAGTTCCAGAAGCTCGTCCCGCTGTACGCGACCGAGCGCCTCCGGCTGGAGACCGAGCCGCAGGTCCTGACCACCCGGATCATCGACATCATGGCCCCGATCGGCAAGGGCAACCGAGGCCTGATCGTGTCCCCGGCCAAGGCCGGTAAGACGATGATCCTGCAGTCGATCGCGAACGCCATCACGACCAACAACCCCGAGGTCCACCTCATGGTCGTGCTGGTCGACGAGCGGCCCGAAGAGGTCACCGACATGCAGCGCACGGTCAAGGGTGAGGTCATCGCCTCCACCTTCGACCGGCCCGCCGACGACCACACCACGGTCGCCGAGCTGGCGATCGAGCGCGCCAAGCGGCTGGTCGAGCTCGGCCACGACGTGGTCGTGATGCTGGACTCGATCACCCGGCTCGGCCGGGCGTACAACCTCGCGGCGCCGGCGTCCGGCCGGATCCTGTCCGGTGGTGTCGACTCGTCCGCGCTGTACCCGCCGAAGCGGTTCTTCGGCGCCGCGCGCAACATCGAGGACGGCGGCTCGCTGACCATCCTCGCCACGGCACTGATCGAGACCGGCTCGAAGATGGACGAGGTGATCTTCGAGGAGTTCAAGGGCACCGGCAACATGGAGCTGCGGCTGCGGCGCGAGTTCGCCGACAAGCGCATCTTCCCGGCGATCGACGTGGACGCGTCCAGCACCCGGCGCGAAGAGCTGCTGATGAGCAAGGACGAGCTCGCGGTCACCTGGAAGCTCCGGCGAGTGTTGTCCGCGCTCGACGGCCAGGCCGCCCTCGAGCTGCTGATCAACAAGCTCAAGGACACCAAGTCGAACATCGAGTTCCTGCTGCAGGTGAACCAGTCCACACCCACCACGGGCAGCCGCCGCACCAGCGACGGCGACTGACCACCCGCAATTTCCGTTCATCGGGCCCTTGTGACCCGGCGTGTCGGCACTCATCGGGCCCTTGCGACCACCGCTCCTCGCGGGCAGTCGCAGGGGCCCGACCGCGTTCCGGTCGGGTCTGGCGCCGGGCCTGTGCAAATCAGGCGGCTGGTGGCCACTCGGTGATCGCACAGGCCGGATGATCGCCGGGATGGTGGGCACAAGGGACCGATCAGTGCCGACACGCCGGGTCACAAGGGACCGATGAGTGGGGTCGGGGACGGCGGAATACGGGGCGGATTCGCGTTGTTGGACGAGC
>DASXRB010000674.1:0-1885 GCA_036506875.1 Kribbellaceae bacterium
CGGCGCAGGCCGGCGACAACGCGGCGGTGCTGCTGCGCGGTGTCCGCCGGGACGAGGTACGACGCGGGCAGGTGCTGGCGCTTCCGGGTTCGGTGACACCGCACCGGCGGTTCCGCGCGAACCTGCACGCGCTGACCGCGGCCGAGGGCGGGCGGCACACGCCGTTCGCCGCCGACTACCAGCCGCAGTTTCTACTTCCGGACGACGGACGTGTCCGGCGCGATCGACCTGGGCGAGGTGGCCCTGGTGATGCCCGGTGACACCGTCGAGCTGGTGGTGGAGCTCGGCAAGCCGGTCGCGATGCACACCGGCCTCGGCTTCGCCGTCCGCGAGGGCGGCCGGACCGTTGCCGCCGGCACCGTGACCGAGCTGCTCGACTGAGTGACGTCCGGGGAACCGGGGCTCCGGTTCCCGGACGATCAGCCGAGTGCGGGGCGGTGGTGCTCCGGCAGGGTGAAGGGGCCGCCGACGAACGCGCCCTCGGCCTCGTCGTCCGCGCCGGCGGGGATGTCGGCCGCGTAGTCCTCCGCGTCGTCCCCCGGCTCGTAGCCGATGGCCCGGCCGGGCTCGAGATCCCACCAGGCCCTGGTGTTCGCGGAGATGCCGTACAGCACGTGGAAGCCGGGCGACGGCGCGGTCAGACCCGCCTGGACCATGCGCACCGCGTCGGCGGGCGACAGCCACGTCGACAGCATCCGGGTGGACAGCGGCCGCGGCTGGAACGACCCGATCCGGCAGGCGACCGCGTCGATCCCGTACCGGTCCGCGTAGAGCTGCAGCAGCGCCTCGGCCGACACCTTCGCGACGCCGTAGAACGTGTCCGGCCGCGGCCGCACCTCGGTCCCGAGCAGCTCCTGCCGCGGCGCGAGCCCCACGGCGTGGTTCGACGAGGCGTAGACGATCCTGCGCACCTCGTGCGCGACCATCGCGTCGAGCAGCGCCGCCGTGCTGACGACGTGGCTGGTGAACGACTCGGGAAGGCTGCCCTCGCCGGGGTACCCGGCGAGGTGTACGACGGCGTCGGGAGCGCCTGCCTCGAAGACCCGCCGGACCGCCGCGCCGTCCGTGCAGTCCGCGACGTGCCACTCACCGTCGAACCCGGCGAAAGCCGGCCGCACGTCCAGCCCGGCGACGTCGTGGCCGAACTCCCGGAGGCCGGTGGTGACGACCGAACCGATGCTGCCCGCGGCGCCGGCGACGAGCACTCTCATGATGTCCACCCCATGACCAGCACCCTATCCGGCCACCCCGCCGGACGTGTCGTTGCGCTCGGCAATCAATTTTCGGTGGCGCTGGCGCGGCGAGGGTGCCTGGCGTAGTGCCGGGCGGCCCGCGCGCGGTTGCCGCAGGCGGTCGAGCACCACTCCCGCCGCGGATGGTCCTTGACGAAGTAGAGCACGCAGCCGGGCGCATAGCAGGCTCGCAGCAGCGGCGCGTCCGCGCCCGTGAGCAGATCGATCGACTCGGTGGCGACCGCGGCCAGCGCCGCGGGCGCCGGGCTGCCGGGCGGCGTGGTGGCACGCATCAGCACGCCCTCGTGGAGCCGCAGCCGGGGGCCTGGTGCGTTGCTCGCGACCGCGTTGACCTCGCGGATCGCGACCGTGAGGTCGTTCGTCGCCGAGACGGCTGCCGGACGGCCGTCCTCGGTGAGCAGCGCCGCGAGCCGGCGCAACGCGTCCCGCAGCCGCCGTCCGGTGGCGAGGTCGTCCTCGGTGACCGCGACCGGGACGCCCGCCAGTCCGACAGCCTGCAGCCAGTCGCTCAGGTTCTGCGGGCTGTCGAGTGCGTCGTGTACGCCGCTGCGATCGGCCCAGATCGTGTTCATCAGCCGCAGCGGAACGGGCTCGCCGGGCAGCACCCAGGCCGGTGCCGGGTCAGTCGCCGT
>DASXRB010000675.1:0-9305 GCA_036506875.1 Kribbellaceae bacterium
GGCTTCGACCTCGACCTGGTGATCCACTCCGGCGCCGGCGCGTACATCTGCGGCGAGGAGACGGCCCTGCTCGACTCGCTGGAGGGCCGGCGCGGCCAGCCTCGGCTGCGCCCGCCGTTCCCGGCGGTGGCGGGTCTGTACGGCTGCCCGACGGTGATCAACAACGTCGAGACCATCGCCTCGGTGCCGTGCATCATCGACAAGGGCGCGGACTGGTTCGAGGAGCTGGGCACCGAGAAGTCCAAGGGCATGACGCTGTACTCGCTGTCCGGGCACGTCACCCGGCCGGGCCAGTACGAGGCGCCGATGGGCATCACGCTGCGCGAGCTGCTCGACCTGGCCGGCGGCATCCGGGAGGGCCACCAGCTCAAGTTCTGGACCCCGGGCGGCTCGTCGACGCCGATCCTGACCGCGGAGCACCTGGACATCCCGCTCGACTACGAGGGGGTCGGCGCGGCCGGCTCGATGCTCGGCACCAAGGCGCTGCAGATCTTCGACGAGACCACCTCGGTGGTCCGCGCGGTGCTGCGCTGGACCGAGTTCTACAAGCACGAGTCCTGCGGCAAGTGCACGCCGTGCCGCGAGGGCACCTGGTGGCTGGTCCAGATCCTGGAGCGGATCGCGGACGGCAAGGGCCGCGAGGGCGACATCGAGAACCTGCTCGACCTGTCCGAGAACATCCTCGGCCGGTCGTTCTGCGCTCTCGGCGACGGCGCGACCAGCCCGATCACCTCGGCGATCCAGTACTTCCGGGAGGAGTTCGAGGCCGGCATGCACACCCCGGCGCACGAGCTGTTCCCGCCGCAGGCATCCACTCTCTTCGCGACTGCGGGAGCCAACGCATGACCACCCAAGAGGTCGAGAAGACCGATCTCGTGACCGTCACCATCGACGACGTCGAGGTGAAGGTCCCGCAGCACACCCTGGTGATCCGCGCCGCCGAGCAGATCGGGGTGCAGATCCCGCGGTTCTGCGACCACCCGCTGCTCGACCCGGTCGGCGCCTGCCGCCAGTGCCTGGTCGAGGTCACCGACGCCGGGAACGGCCGCGGGATGCCCAAGCCGCAGGCGTCCTGCACGCTGACCGTCGCCGACGGCATGGTGATCCGCACCCAGCTGACCTCGCCGGTCGCGGACAAGGCGCAGCACGGGAACATGGAGTTCCTGCTGATCAACCACCCGCTGGACTGCCCGGTCTGCGACAAGGGCGGCGAGTGCCCGCTGCAGAACCAGGCGATGACCAACGGCCGCGAGGAGACCCGGTTCACCGAGGTCAAGCGGACCTTCCCGAAGCCGATCAACATCTCCGCCGAGGTGCTGCTGGACCGCGAGCGCTGCGTGCTCTGCGCCCGCTGCACCCGGTTCTCCGAGCAGATCGCCGGCGACCCGTTCATCGCGCTGGTCGAGCGCGGCGCGCTGCAGCAGGTCGGGATCTACGAGAAGGAGCCGTTCGAGAGCTACTTCGCGGGCAACACGATCCAGATCTGCCCGGTGGGCGCGCTCACCAGCGCGGCGTACCGCTTCCGGTCCCGGCCGTTCGACCTGGTCAGCGTGCCCTCGGTCGCCGAGCACGACGCGTGCGGCGCGGCGATCCGGGTCGACCACCGGCGCGGCAAGGTGATGCGCCGGCTGGCCGGTGACGACCCGGCGGTGAACGAGGAGTGGATCTCGGACAAGGACCGGTTCGCGTTCAACTACGCGACCACCGGCGACCGGCTGACACACCCGCTGGTGCGCGAGGACGGCGAGCTGCGGCCGGCGTCCTGGCCGGAGGCGCTCGGCATCGCCGCCGCCAGGCTCAAGGCGGCGCACGGCAACGCCGCGGTGCTGACCGGCGGCCGGCTGACCCTCGAGGACGCCTACGCGTACTCGAAGTTCGCGCGGCTGGCGCTCGGCACCAACGACATCGACTTCCGGGCCCGCCCGCACTCGATCGAGGAGGCGGAGTTCCTCGCCGCCGCGGTGGCCGGTCGCGGACTCGGTACGACGTACGCCGACCTGGAGCGGGCCGGCGCCGTACTGCTGGTCGGGTTCGAGGCCGAGGAGGAGGCGCCGACGGTCTTCCTGCGGCTGCGCAAGGCGGTGCGCAAGCACGGTGCGCAGGTGTTCACCGTGGCGTCGTACCTGTCCCGCGGCGCGGAGAAGCTGTCCGCGCGGCTGATCCCGGCGGTGCCGGGCAGCGAGACCGAGGCGCTGATCAACCTGGCCGGAGCCGGCGAGGCCGGGGCGGACGCCGCCGGCGCCCTCGGCGGTGCGCTGGGCGGGGGGTCGGTGATCCTGGTCGGCGAGCGGCTGGCGCTGGTGCCGGGCGGCCTGTCCGCCGCGGCCCGGCTGGCCACCGCGACCGGCGCCAAGCTGGCATGGATCCCGCGCCGGGCCGGTGACCGCGGCGCGGTCGAGGCCGGCTGCCTGCCGAACCTGCTACCCGGCGGCCGCCAGGTCAGCGACCCGGCGGCCCGGGTCGACCTGCAGGCCGCGTGGGGTACCGACACCCTGCCGGTGCGCAGCGGGCGCAACCTCAGCGCGATCCTCGGCGACGCCGCGAGCCTCGGCGCGCTGGTCGTGGCCGGCGTCGAGCTCGACGACCTGCCGGACCCGAAGGCGGCCGAGGCCGCGCTGGCCGCCGCGCCGTTCGTGGTCAGCCTCGAGGTACGACGCTCGCAGGTCACCGAGCACGCCGACGTGGTGTTCCCGGTCGTCCCGCCGGCGGAGAAGAGCGGCACGTTCGTGAACTGGGAGGGCCGGGAGCGGCCGTTCGGCGTGGTGCTCGCGGTGCCGGCGGCGATGCCGGACCTGCGGGCGCTGGCCGCGCTGGCCGACGAGCTCGGCACCCCGCTCGGCTTCAGCACCGCCGCACAGGCGAAGGCGGAGCTGGACGAGCTGGCGGGCTGGGACGGCGACCGCGCCGCGCTGCCGAACGTGGGCGCCGACCTGCACAGTGCATTCCCCACGGACCAGTCGGCAGCAAGGTTGGCCAGCTGGCGGATGCTGATCGACGACAGCCGCGGCAACGACGGCGAGCCGTACCTGGTCGCCACCGGGCGCCGCGCGGTCGCCCGGCTCTCGCCCGCGACGGCCGCCGACGCGGGCGTCGGTGAGGGTGACGAGCTGACGGTGGAGACCGCCGCCGGCTCGGTCCGGCTACCGGTCACGATCACCGACGGCATGGTCGACGGTGTGGTGTGGCTGCCGGCGAACTCGCCCGGCTCGCACGTCCGCGCCGCCCTGCACGCCGATCACGGCTCGAGCGTCACGATCTCCGGAGGAGACAACTGATGCAAGACTTCGGTCACGACCCGTGGTGGGTCATCGTCATCAAGATCCTGCTGATCTTCGTCTTCCTGCTCGTCCTGACGCTGTTCAACATCTGGTTCGAGCGGCGGGTCGTGGCGCGGATGCAGCACCGGCTGGGCCCGAACGTGCACGGCCCGTTCGGCCTGCTCCAGTCACTCGCCGACGGCATGAAGCTGATGTTCAAGGAGGACCTCACTCCGAAGAACGTCGACAAGCTGGTCTTCATCGCGGCACCGGTGATCGCGTCGATCCCGGCGTTCGTGACCTTCGCGGTGATCCCGTTCGGCCCGCGGGTGCGGATCCCGTTCACCGACACGTACACCCGGCTGCAGCTGACCGACATCCCGGTGTCGGTGCTCTACATCATGGCCGTGGCGTCGATCGGCATCTACGGCATCGTGCTGGCCGGCTGGTCGTCGAACTCGACGTACTCGCTGCTGGGCGGCCTGCGGTCGAGCGCGCAGATGATCTCGTACGAGGTCGCGATGGGGCTCGCGCTGGTCGCGGTGTTCCTGTTCGCCGGGTCGCTGTCCACCTCGGACATCGTCGACGCGCAGGCGAAGGCGCAGCACCCGCACATCCCGTTCACCGACGTCTCGTTCCCGATCCCCGGCTGGTACGCGTTCCTGCTGCTGCCATCGTTCGTGATCTACGTGATCTCGATGGTCGGCGAGACGAACCGGGCGCCGTTCGACCTGCCGGAGGCCGAGGGTGAGCTGGTCGCGGGCTTCCTGACCGAGTACTCCTCGATGAAGTACGCGATGTTCTTCCTCGCCGAGTACATCAACATGGCGACGGTGTCCGCGCTGGCGACGACGCTGTTCCTCGGTGGCTGGCACGCCCCGTGGCCGCTGTCGCTGTGGGACGGCGCCGACAAGGGCTACTGGCCGGTGCTGTGGTTCATCGGCAAGCTGATGGCGTTCATCTTCGTGTACATCTGGCTGCGCGGAACGCTGCCGCGGCTGCGGTACGACCAGTTCATGAGGTTCGGCTGGAAGGCCCTGATCCCGGTCTCGCTGGCCTGGATCATCCTGGTCGCCACCGTCCGGGCGCTGCGCAACAACGTCACCTTCGACCGCACCGTGGTGATGTACATCTCCGGGGCGCTGGTGGTGCTGGCCCTGGCGATGTCGTTCTGGCCGGCCCGCAAGGAGCCGGAGGCCGAGGCCGGCGCGGGCGAGGAAGGGTTCGACGCGTTCGCCGGCGGGTTCCCGGTGCCGCCTCCGCCCGGGGTGACCGTTACCGTGCCTTCTGCACCGACGACGACGAGCGAGGATGAGCGTGGCTAGCGTCAAGGAAGTCGTGTGGGACCCGATCGCCGGGTTCGGCGTGACGTTCCGGACCATGTTCCGGAAGGTCTTCACCGAGCAGTACCCGTTCGAGAAGAAGCCCACCGCCCCGCGGTTCCACGGCCGGCACCAGCTGAACCGCTGGCCGGACGGGTTGGAGAAGTGCATCGGCTGTGAGCTGTGCGCGTGGGCGTGCCCGGCGGACGCGATCTACGTCGAGGGCGCGAACAACGACGACTCGCCGGGCGGCGAGGGCCGCTTCTCGCCGGGGGAGCGGTACGGCCGCGTCTACCAGATCAACTACCTGCGCTGCATCCTGTGCGGGCTGTGCATCGAGGCCTGCCCGACCCGGGCGCTGACGATGACCAACGAGTACGAGCTCGCCGACCGCACCCGCGAGTCGCTGATCTACGAGAAGAAGGACCTGCTCGCGCCGCTGCTGCCCGGGATGACCGAGCCGCCGCACGAGATGCAGCTCGGCAGCGACGAGCGCGACTACTACCTCGGCCTGACCAGCGGTACGACGGCCGGCAAGGCTGGTGACGCGAAATGATCGCCCAGGTGACCGGGGCCGCGGTGACGTACTGGTTGCTCGCGCCGGTGATGGTGCTCGCGGCGATCGGCATGCTGCTGGTCCGCAAGGCCGTGCACGCCGCGGTGATGCTCGCGACCGTGATGATCTGCCTGGCGATCCAGTACGCCGCCCTGGATGCGCCGTTCCTGTTCGTGGTGCAGATCATCGTCTACACCGGCGCGATCCTGATGCTGTTCCTGTTCGTGCTGATGCTGGTCGGCGTGGACGCCGCGGACTCGCTGGTCGAGACCATCCGCGGCCAGCGCGCGCTGGCGGCACTGGCCGCGCTCGGGTTCGTCGTACTGCTGGTCTTCGCGGTCGGCAACGTGACCTACGGCGATCCGGTCGGGCTGGCCAAGGCGCAGCCGGAGGGCAACCTGAACGGCGTCGCCGAGCTGCTGTTCACCCGGTACGTGTTCGCCTTCGAGGTCGCCTCGGCGCTGCTGATCACCGCGGCGCTCGGCGCGATGATGCTGGCGCACCGCGAGCGGCTGACCCCCCGGCGGACCCAGAAGGAGCTGTCCGAGGGCCGGATCCGCAAGTTCGCCGAGACCGGCGAGCACCCGGGCCCGCTGCCGACGCCGGGTGTACTGGCCCGGCACAACGCGGTCGACACCCCGGCGCTGCTGCCGGACGGCTCGATCGCGCCGACCTCGGTGTCGAGGGTGCTGCAGTCGCGCGGCACCGTGCTGCCGGAGGCCGAGGAGCTCAGGGACGTCGAGGACGTCAAGGCACTCGACCCGGGTACGACGGAGGGCCGCAAGCTCGACACCGACGCGGCCACCGGCGACCCCAACCCGCACGGTGAAGGGAGCCCGCAGTGAGCGCGGAGCCGTACGTCGTCCTGTCGGCGTTGCTGTTCAGCATCGGTGCGCTCGGCGTGCTGATCCGGCGCAACGCGATCGTGGTCTTCATGTGCGTCGAGCTGATGCTGAACGCGACCAACCTGGCGTTCGTCGCGTTCGCCCGCCAGCACGGCAACCTCGACGGCCAGATCGCCGCCTTCTTCGTGATGGTGGTCGCCGCCGCCGAGGTCGTGATCGGGCTGGCGATCATCATGGCCATCTTCCGGACCCGTCGCTCGGCCTCGGTCGACGACGCCAACCTGCTGAAGTACTGAGGACCAACAGATGAGTCATACGCTCACGTGGCTGCTGGTCGCCGTACCGGCGTTGTCCGCGGCCGTGCTGCTGCTCGGCGGGCGTCGTACCGACGCCTGGGGGCACCTGCTGGGGTGCGCCGCGCCGCTGCTGTCGTTCGTGTTCGGCGTGGTGCTGTTCTTCCAGCTGCTCGGCAGGGACGGCGAACAGCGGCACGAGACGGTGAGGCTGTTCGAGTGGTTCTCGGTCGGCAGCATCCACGTGGATGTGTCGCTGCTGGTGGACCAGCTGTCGATCCTGTTCGTGCTGCTGATCACCGGTGTGGGCGGCCTGATCCACATCTACTCGATCGGGTACATGGCGCACGACCCGCGCCGGCGCCGGTTCTTCGCGTACCTGAACCTGTTCGTGGCCTCGATGCTGCTGCTGGTGCTGGCCGCCGACTACCTGCTGGTGTTCGTGGGCTGGGAGGGTGTCGGCCTGGCGTCGTACCTGCTGATCGGGTTCTGGCAGCACAAGCACTCGGCGGCGACCGCTGCGAAGAAGGCGTTCGTGGTGAACCGGGTCGGTGACATGGGCATGTCGCTGGCGGTCATGTCGATGTGGACGCTGTTCGGGTCCTCGTCGTTCGCCGCCGTCGACGCCGGTGCCGGCAAGGTCAGCGACACCTGGGCCACGCTGCTCGGCCTGATGCTGCTGCTCGCGGCCTGCGGCAAGTCCGCGCAGGTGCCGCTGCAGTCCTGGCTGCTGGACGCCATGGAGGGCCCGACCCCGGTGTCGGCGCTGATCCACGCGGCAACGATGGTGACCGCGGGCGTGTACCTGGTGACCCGGTCGCACGCGATCTACGCCAAGACCGACGCGGCGTCCACGGCGGTCGTGATCGTCGGCGCGGTGACCGCGCTGGCCGGTGCGATCATCGGGTGCGCGAAGGACGACATCAAGAAGGCCCTCGCCGGTTCGACGATGTCGCAGATCGGCTACATGATGCTCGCCGCGGGCCTCGGCCCGGCGGGTTACGCGCTGGCGATCTTCCACCTGCTCACGCACGGCTTCTTCAAGGCGAACATGTTCCTCGGCGCCGGCTCGGTCATGCACGGCATGAACGACGACGTCGACATGCGGCACTACGGCGACCTGCGCAAGTACATGAAGGTCACCTTCGTGACGTTCGCCTTCGGCTACCTGGCGATCCTCGGCATCCCGCCGTTCTCCGGCTTCTTCAGCAAGGACAAGATCATCGAGGCCGCGTTCGCGGACAACACGATCGTCGGCTGCGCTGCGTTGCTGGGGGCCGGCATCACCGCGTTCTACATGAGCCGGCTGATGCTGATGACGTTCTTCTCCGAGAAGCGCTGGGCCGACGGCGTGCACCCGCACGAGTCGCCCGCGGTGATGACCTGGCCGCTGGTCATCCTGGCCGCGCTGTCGCTCGGCGGCGGCGTGCTGTACCTCGGGCACTGGATCGTGGACTTCCTCGAGCCGGTGGTCGGGCACGAGGAGGCCGAGCCACCGCTGTCGGCGCTGGTGATGACCGCGATCACGCTGGCCGTGGTGGTCGCCGGTGGCGCGGTCGCGGTGTGGCGCTACCGCGCCGACGTGCCGCGCGAGGCGCCGGTGCGGGTCTCGCCGGCCACCACCTTCGCCCGCAGGGACCTGTACGGCGACGCGCTGAACGAGACCGTGTTCATGCGTCCAGGCCAGTACCTCAGCCGCACCCTGGTGTGGGGTGACAACCGCGGCGTCGACGGGCTGGTGAACGGGACCGCCGCGCTGTTCGGCGGCATGTCCGGCCGGTTGCGCCGGGTCCAGACCGGATTCGTACGTTCCTACGCACTCAGCATGGTCTTCGGCGCCGCGCTCGTGGTCGTCGCACTCCTGGCAGTGAGGTTGACGTGAACTTTCCCTGGCTGACCGTCAGCCTGCTCCTGCCGCTGGCGGGATCGGTCGCGGTCATGGTCGTCCCGAAACCGCAGGCGCGGCTGGCCAAGCGGGTCGCGCTCGGCTTCGCCGCCGCGACCGCGCTGGTCGTCGCGTTCGTCGCGATCGCCTACAAGGCCGGTCACGGCGGCGACGGGCGGTTCCGGTACGTCGAGAACCACACCTGGATCTCCGCGTTCGGCGCGCACTACGCGCTCGGCGTCGACGGGATCGGCCTGGTGCTCGTCGTACTCACCGCGCTGCTGACGCCGGTGGTGATCGTCGCGTCCTGGAACGACGCCCGCCACGGCCGCTGGAGCGAGCGGTCGTTCTTCGCCTGGATCCTGGCGCTGGAGGCATTGTCGATCGGCGTGTTCGCCGCGACCGACGTGTTCCTGTTCTACGTGCTGTTCGAGGCGACGCTGATCCCGATGTACTTCCTGATCGGCGGCTTCGGCGGGGCGCAGCGCTCGTACGCCGCGGTGAAGTTCCTGCTCTACTCGCTGCTCGGCGGGCTGCTGATGCTGGCCTCCGTGGTCGGACTGTACGTCGTGTCCGCCAAGGCCGGCGCCCCGTCGTACCTGCTCGAGGACCTCGAGAAGCTGCACATGGGCACCGACACCGAGCGGTGGCTGATGCTGGGCTTCCTGTTCGCGTTCGCGGTGAAGGCGCCGATGGTGCCCTTCCACACCTGGCTGCCGGACGCGGCCGCCGAGGCTACGCCGGGCACGTCGGTGCTGCTGGTCGGCGTCCTCGACAAGATCGGCACCTTCGGCATGCTGCGGTACTGCCTCGGGCTGTTCCCGAACGCCTCGGAGTGGGCCACCCCGGTCGTGCTCGCGCTCGCGCTGGTCAGCGTCCTGTACGGCGCGTTGCTGGCGATCGGGCA
Source organism: Kribbellaceae bacterium (assembly GCA_036506875.1). Lineage (GTDB taxonomy): Bacteria > Actinomycetota > Actinomycetes > Propionibacteriales > Kribbellaceae > DASRHY01. Next base: position 9,066 of record DASXRB010000675.1, read on the forward strand.
GACCGACATGAAGCGGCTGATCGCGTACACCTCGATCTCCCACTTCGGCTTCATCGTGATGGGGGTCTACGCGCTCACGTCGCAGAGCATGGTCGGCTCGACGCTGTACATGTTCAACCACGGGTTGTCGACCGCGGCGCTGTTCCTGATCGCGGGTTACCTGATCTCGCGGCACGGCTCGCCCCGGATCGCCGACTACGGCGGGGTCGAGAAGGTCGCGCCGGTGCTGGCCGGGACGTT
>DASXRB010000676.1:0-1537 GCA_036506875.1 Kribbellaceae bacterium
GAACCACGACCCGTCCGGGTCGATCTGGGTCGCGTGCGCGATGAGTGCCTTGTCCCGCACCGGGAAGTACTCCGCGCACGGCACCCGGGTGGTGATCCGCGCCGCGTGCTCGGGATCGGGCTTCCACTCCTTCAGCCGCTCGGTGTACGGCGACTCCAGGCCGCGCGCGAGCATCGCGTCGTGCAGCGCCTGGGTGCGCTCCCGGTGGAACGAGTGGTGGTAGTACAGCTTCAGCGGCTGCCACGGCTCGCCCAGGCCCGGGTACGCGTCCGGGTCGCCGGCGGTCTCGAACGCGTGCACGGTGATCAGGTGGCACATGATGTGGTCCGGGTGCGGGTAGCCGCCGTTCTCGTCGTACGTCGTGACGACCTGCGGCCGGAACTCGCGGATCAACCGGACCAGCGGGGCGGCGGCGTCCTCGACCTTCACCGCTGCGAAGCAGCCGTCCGGCAACGGCGGCGGCGGGTCGCCCTCGGGGTAACCGGAGTCGACCCAGCCGAGCCACGCCTGCCGGATGCCGAGGATCTCGCGCGCCGCGTCCATCTCCTGGCGGCGGATCTCGGCGATGTTCGCGAGCACGTCGGGCCGGTCCATGTTCGGGTTCAGGATCGACCCGCGCTCCCCGCCGGTGCAGGTGGCGACCAGCACGTCCACACCGTCGTGGACGTACTTCGCCGTCGACGCGGCGCCCTTGCTGGACTCGTCGTCGGGGTGGGCATGGACGTGCAGCAGCCTCAGGTCGGTTCGAGCGTTGGTCACGAGACACAATGGTCCCCGACCCGTGAGGAGAACCGTTGACCGACCCGGCCGCCAACCGGCCCGTGACCGACCTGGCCGCACGCTACGGACGTCGTACGACGAGCCGCCGGCCGCTGGTCGTCGCGGCCGTCGCGGTCGTCGCGGCGGCCGGGCTGGCTTGGCTGCTGTGGGCGGCGCTGTTCCACGCCAGCCCGCCGGTGGCGTCGCGGCTGCTGACGTTCGAGGTGACGTCGCCGACGTCGGTGACGGCGGTGATCGAGGTGGAGCGCAGCCGGGACGTGGCGGCGACGTGCCGGGTCCAGGCGAAGGCGTCGGACTTCGCGATCGTGGGCGAGACGACGGTCACCGTGCCGGCCGGCACGCCGCGCCGGCGGACCATCCGGGCGGTCGTCACCACCCAGCGCCCCGCGACCGCGGCGGTGCTGATCGGATGCACCACACCGGATTCCGAACGCCCTCGCTGAGGCGACGAGTGGGGTTTGCGGCGGTGTCTTGATATTCTCGTTGGATTGGTCGCCGGCAACGTCGGCGGCCAGAAGCATTGTTGGCCCGTTGTCGACCCCGAGGAGAGACCCGTGACACAGCAGACTGGCGAGGGCGGTGTTGTCTGGCTGACCAAGGAGGCTCACGAGCGGCTCAAGTCCGAGCTGGAGTACCTCACCGGTCCGTCCCGGGTCGAGCTCGCGAACAAGATCGGCGAGGCCCGCGACGAAGGTGACCTCAAGGAGAACGGCGGCTACCACGCGGCCAAGGAGGAGCAGGGCAAGTCCGAGGCCCG
>DASXRB010000677.1:0-1851 GCA_036506875.1 Kribbellaceae bacterium
CGGAAATCGATTGCTCACACAGTGGGCCGCCGACCTTGAGCACCGTTCACCCACTGTCAGGCCGATTATGTGGTTGAGCCGTGCACGAGGTGGTGGCGGGCAGGCGTCGTACGGCGATCAGTCGGCGTACGACGGTCAGCTGGTGTCGCGGCGGCGTCGTAGGGCGGTCAGCAGGGGCGGACCTTGGCGGCGAGGCCGTGGTCGAAGGTGATGCAGGCCCACGGGCGGCCTTGGGTGGGGTGGGCGCGGACGATGAGCGGGAAGGCGTCCGCGCCGCGCACCTGCGGGCTGCGCTCGGTCTTGAGCGAGCCGACGGCACCTCCGCGTACTTCGGCGGCGGCCTTGACGTCCGCGACAGTGACGGAGCTGCGGGCCTGCTTCGTGGCCGCGTTCTCCGCATCGGTCGCGACCGCGAGTGCAAAGTTGATCTCCGGCGGCCTCGCCCAGGTGGTCGTCGTGACCGGGAAGACCAAGCCGAACATCAGCAGGCCGATCACCGTGATGACCTGGCGGAAGCGGCGGCTCTGATCGGCGGCGAGGAGCGCGGCGCAGCACACGGCGAGGAACAGCGTGAGTCCGCGCTCGATCCAGTGACGATCGAGCCGGCTGTCCACCGCCAGCGCCGCGGCGAGGGCGATCACGACGCACAGTACGGCGGCGACGAGCGCCCGGACCCGGCGTGACACGGATTGCATGCCGCAGACGATAGACGTACGCCGTTCGCCGCAGCTCACAGCCCGTCGAACCCACGCGGCACGAGCCGGAGTGGCTGCACCGGGGCTGTTGTGAGGGTTAGAACGGAAGCTTGGGCTGCGGCGGCGCGTGGGTCGGGTCGACGCCGTCGAAGAGGCTGCTGACCGACTCGCCTTCGTGGATGCGCTTGATGGCTTCGGCGAACAGGCCGGCGACGGAGCTGACCTGGAGTTCGGGGAAGCCGTCCGGGCGCGGCACGGTGTCGGTGCTGATCACCTCGGTGATGGACGGGTGCGACCGCAGCCGCTCGACGGCCCGGCCGGCGAACAGGCCGTGGGTACAGGCGACGGCGGCCTGCGTGCAGCCGAGGTCCTTGAGCCGGTCGAGCAGCTCGATGATGGAGCCGCCGGTCGCGATCTCGTCGTCGAGGACGATCGCCCGCTTGCCGACGACGTCGCCGACGATCGCGTCGATCACCACGCGGTCGTCGGCCAGTCGTTGCTTGCTGCCCGCCGCAACCGGCAGGCCGAGCAGCCGCGCGAACTGGGTCGCCGTCTTCGCGTTACCCAAGTCCGGGCTGACCACGACCGTGTCGGTGAGATCGCGGCCGCGGAAGTGGTCCGCGAGTACGCCGATCGCGGTCAGATGGTCGACCGGGACGGAGAAGAACCCGTGCACCTGCGGCGCATGCAGCGCCATCGTCAGCACCCGGTCGACACCGGCCGCGACCAGCAGGTCCGCCACCAGGCGACCGCCGATCGAGATCCGGGACGAGTCCTTCTTGTCGGACCGCGCGTACGCGTAGTGCGGCATCACCGCGGTGATCTGCTGCGCCGAGGCACCCCGGGCGGCGTCGATCATCAGCAGCAACTCCATCAGGTGCTCCTGCGTCGGCGGTACCAGCGGCTGGACGATGTACACGTCCCGCTGCCGGCAGTTCACCTGCAACTGCACCTGCAGGCAGTCGTTGCTGAACCGATGGATCTCGACCGGTGAGAGCGCGACGCCGAGATCGGCACAGATCCGCTCCGCCAAACCGGTGTGGGCACTCCCGCTGAACACGACGATCTCTCGCACAGCACTCCCCGAACGCTCCGACCCAACACCCGCACCCTATCTCCCCGCACCACAAGCACGTACCAACACCTGTGGAGAACT
>DASXRB010000678.1:0-1588 GCA_036506875.1 Kribbellaceae bacterium
GTTGCGTCTGCCCGCCCTGAATCCCGGCCCGGCGCCCGCTGCCCGGCCCACCGCCCACCCCAGGGTCTGCAAAGACTCCGACGGGCCCACCCACTGGCCACAAATGCTCACGCGCGTGAATGCCGCACCTGAGTAGCCTCGGCAGAAGGTGCCGGGAGGGGATCACATGAGGCTCACACGACGCGCGTTCTTCAAGTACACCGGTGGCACAGCCCTGACCCTGTACGTCGTCGGCCCGGCCGGCGTGCGCTCGGCGGTCGCCGAGGGTGGTGGCGGCACCCTCGACCCGGCCGCCATCGAGAAGTTCGCCCAGGCGCTGCTGGTCCCGCCGGTGATGCCGCGGACCGCGCGGCTCGCCGCTCCTGGCGGCAAGCCCGTCGACTACTACGAGATCTCGGTGCGGCAGTTCGCGCAACAGGTGCTGTCTCCAGGCATGCCCACCACGACGGTGTGGGGCTACGGCCCGGTCGGCAACGCGAGCGCGCACAACGCGCCGTCGTACACGATCGAGTCGCGGTGGGACGCGCCCGTACGGGTGAAGTGGGTCAACGACCTGGTCGACGACCACGGCGGCTACCTGTCGCACCTGCTGCCCGTCGACCCCACGCTGCACTGGGCCAACCCGGGGCAGCTCCCCAACGCCGACGGCGTCTCGAGGACCGACAGCCGCCCCGACTTCACCGGCCTGACCTACGTACCGCCGGACGAGTTCACCGATCCGACCACCCAGTACACGACGTACACCGGTCCGGTGCCGCTGGTCACCCACGTCCACGGCTCGGTGAGGGTCGGCGACGAGAGCGACGGCTACAGCGAGGCCTGGTTCCTGCCGGCGGCGTCGGACCTGCCGGCCGGCTACGCCGCGCACGGCACGTGGTACCCGTTCTTCGCCGGCAAGGCGCACACCCGGTACGGCGTCACGTGGGGACCCGGCTTCTCGGTCAGCCAGTACCCGAACGTCAACCGTGCCTCGACGCTCTGGTACCACGACCACGTGCTCGGCCTGACCCGCCTCAACGTGTACGCCGGTCCGGCCGGCTTCTATCTCCTGCGCGGCGGACCGGCCGGCGACGGTACGACCCGCGACTCCCGGACCGGCGAGCCGGGAGTCCTGCCCGGACCGGCGCCGAAGGCGAACGACCCGGCCGGCATGCCTTACCGGGAGATCGCGATGGCGATCCAGGACCGCTCGTTCGACAGCACCGGGGACCTGTTCTACCCCGACAGCCGGGTGTTCTTCGACGAGTACGCAGGGCCCTACGTGCCGCAGACCGACGTACCGCCGGTGTGGCAGCCGGAGTTCTTCGGCAACACCCTGATGGTCAACGGCCGGGTCTGGCCCTTCCTCGACGTCGAGCAGCGGCGGTACCGCTTCCGGCTGCTCAACGGCTGCCAGGCGCGCTTCCTGATCCTCGACTTCGCGTCGGTGCCCGGCGTCCGGGCGTGGCAGGTGGGCAACGAGGGCGGCTTCCTGCCCGAGCCGGTCGACCTGGCCGCGGTCTCCGACAGCCGGCTCCTGATGGGGCCGGCCGAACGCGTCGACCTGATCGTCGACTTCACCGCCGTACCGCTGGGGAGGCACGTGCTG
>DASXRB010000679.1:0-8674 GCA_036506875.1 Kribbellaceae bacterium
CGAGCTCGAGGGCATCGCGAACCGGACCGACTTCGACCTGTCCACGCACTCCAAGCACTCCGGTAGCGACCTGTCGTACTTCGACCAGGAGAAGGGCGAGCGCTGGACGCCGTACGTGATCGAGCCGGCCGCCGGCCTGACCCGCAACGTGCTCGCGTTCCTGCTCGACGCGTACACCGAGGACGAGGCGCCGAACGCCAAGGGCGGTGTCGACAAGCGCACCGTGCTGCGGTTCGACCCTCGGCTGGCGCCGGTCAAGGTCGCCGTGCTCCCGCTGTCCCGCAACGCCGATCTGTCGCCGAAGGCGAAGGACCTGGCCGCCGAGCTGCGGAAGAACTGGACCGTCGAGTTCGACGACGCCGGCGCGATCGGCCGCCGCTACCGCCGCCAGGACGAGATCGGCACGCCGTACTGCGTCACGGTCGACTTCGACACCCTCGACGACCAAGCCGTGACCATCCGGGAGCGCGACTCGATGGCGCAGGATCGGGTCGCGCTGACCGAGGTGCTCGGCTTCCTGGCGCAGAGGTTGGTCGGCTGCTAGTGCCAACCCCGCGGGCGCGGGCGGCGTCTGGAACGGTAACCCGCCGGTTCGGGGCCGGCGGCTGACCTTGGAGAGACGATGACGGTTCGCAGGGCAGTGCTGGGCCTGGTCGCGGTGGCGGCGCTGATACCCGTCGCCGGGTGCACCGACGACCCGCCGGCGCAGGCGAACGGCACGCCGAGCGCGTCCTCGTCCACCCCGGCGGCGGCCGCGACCACGCTGCCGCCGATGACGAAGCCGGCCACGCCGTGGCCCACGCCGACGGTGACCGGAGCCCCCGCGGACGACGCGCCGCTCGCCGACCGGATCCGGTTCGCGATCGCCAAGCAGGCCCAGCTCGCGGCCGGCCAGGCGGCCCCGACGACGGTGTCCTGTCCGGGCCTGGACGACCTGGGCTCCGGCGACGGCGAGCGTGCCTTCACCTGCACGGTGACCTACGCCCGCACGTCGTACGACGGGAAGCTGACGGTCGACGCGAGCCGCTACACCGCGAAGTACCACTTCACCTCGGACTCCGTCCCGGTCGTCCGCGCGAAGGTCGTCGACGCCGTGGTCCGCGCCGCCACCGACCCCGCCGCGGTGACCTGCACGATGGACGACATGGCGGTCGTCCAGTACGCCGACCCGAAGGGCATCGCCTGCTCGGTGACCACCACGTCGGGCGCGGCCGAGAGCTGGACCGTGAGGGTGTCGGGCGACGGCAGGGTCACGGCCGTCAGGATGTGAGCATGCGGTCCGGATTGAAGCTCGGCAGCCTGAGTATCGACACGCCCGTGGTGCTGGCCCCGATGGCCGGCATCACCAACGCGGCGTACCGGCGGCTGTGCGCCGAGCAGGGCGCGGGTCTCTACGTCTGCGAGATGATCACCTCGCGCGGCATCGTCGAGCGGGACGCGAAGAGCCTCGACATGCTGACGTTCGACCCGCGCGAGGAGGTCCGCTCGGTCCAGCTGTACGGCGTGGACCCGCTCTACATCGGCCGCGCGGTGACGATCCTGTGCGAGGAGTACGACGTCCGCCACGTCGACCTGAACTTCGGCTGCCCGGTCCCGAAGGTCACCCGCAAGGGCGGCGGCGCGGCCCTGCCGTGGAAGCGCAAGCTGCTCGGCGCGATCCTGCGCAGCGCGGTCGCGGCGGCGACGCCGTACGACGTGCCGGTGACGATGAAGACCCGGCTCGGGATCGACACGTCGCACGAGACGTACCTGGACGCCGGGCAGATTGCCGAGGACTCCGGTTGCGCGGCGATCGGGCTGCACGGGCGCACCGCGGCGCAGGCGTACTCCGGCGAGGCGGACTGGTCGAAGATCGCCGAGCTGGTGTCGCACGTGTCGATCCCGGTGCTCGGCAACGGTGACATCTGGGAGGCCGGCGACGCGCTCCGGATGGTCGACGAGACGGGCTGCGCGGGCGTCATCGTCGGCCGCGGCTGCCTAGGCCGGCCGTGGCTGTTCCGCGACCTGGCGGTGGCGTTCGGCGGCGGCGAGGCGCTCACCTTGCCCACCCTCGGCGAGGTGGCCGCGGTGATGCGCCGGCACGCCGAGCTGCTGTGCGAGCTGATGGGGGAGCACCGCGGCATGCGCGACATGCGCAAGCACATGGCCTGGTACCTCAAGGGCTTCCCGGTCGGCGGCGAGCTGCGCGCCCGCTTCGGCACGGTCTCCACCCTGTCCGGCCTCGACGACCTGCTCGCCCAGCTCGACCACGCCGCCCCGTTCCCGGTCCGCGAGCTCGGCGCCCCCCGCGGCCGTCAGGGCAGCGCCCGCGACAGGGTCGTCCTGCCCGAAGGCTGGCTCGACGACACCGACGGCTGCGACACCGACCTCGCCGAAGCCGAGCTCGGCGTCTCCGGCGGCTGACCGGTCTGGATCAGGCGCTCGCGGTCGTCACCGCCAGCGCGGCCGACCGGACGTCGGCGTCGGGATGGCGGCGCAGTGCCGCCAGCTGCTCGCGCTGCGCGGCGGGCCACTCGAGGCGGCCGCCGGATCGTTCGGTGAGAACGACGGCCAGCAGTCCGCCGGCCAGGTCGCCGCGCTCGGTGTACCACTCGGTCAGCGGTCGCAGGCTGTCCGGCTGCCAATGCCCCTGTTCGTTGCGCAACCGCCCGTCGACGAGCCGGGCCAGCTGCTCGGCCAGCAGCGGGCGATAGGTGACGAGTGCGGTCAGCTCGTCCAGATCGGCGCGCAGATCGTGCCAGCGCGCGGCGGCCACCAGCAGCTCGACCCGCTGCGGGAGGAACTCGGCGTACGGCCCGAGCGCGTCGGCGGCGGCGCGCAGACCCCCGCGCCGGTGCGCGTCCTCGCGGGCCAGCGTACGGACCAGCTGGGACACGACGACGGAGAGCCGGCGGCGGGCCGGCCGGTCCTGCTCCGCGCCGGCGTCGCGGGCGGTCCGGGGATCGTCGTCGAGCTCCGCGAGCCGGCCGACGGCCCGAACCAGCTCGTGCTCGCCGGCGACCGGCACGAGTGCGGTCAGTGTGCTGACGGCCGCGGACCACAGGTGGGCCGGGGTGTCGAGGTCGGTGACCGCGGCGCCGCAGGTGGCGGCTGCCTCCGGCACCCACGGACCCCAGCACCTGAGGGCTCCGATGCCGGCCGCCGCGACGTTGCTGTCGGGATGTGCACACGCGCCGAGCAGGAGCCGTCCGTACCGCGGCCGGTGGCTTTCCGCGAGATCGAAGGGAGTCCGCGCGGTGATGACCCGCGCGGTCGCGTCGGAGTCGGTGACGGCGGCCTCCAGCAGCGGCCAGACCTCGTCGTCGTACAACAGGTGCTGGCTGGCGGCGCTGGTGATGGCGGCCCGTACGTCGCGGTGCGCGGCCGGCCACGCCTCCGCCATGATCCCGGCCGCACCCGGGACGCGCAGCTCGCCGAGCAACCGCGCCGCCTCCTTGCGCGAGGTCAGCTTCATCCCGTCGCCGGCGAGCACGGGCCGCAGCACCGCACCGAGCGCACTGGGCCGGACGAACCGGGCGGCGCGGGTCGCCGCGTAGAGCGCCACGCGAGCGCGATCGTCTCCCGCGTGCGCGAGGAGAGTGGGCAGCACCAGGTCCGGCCGGTCCGTCCAGGCGAGAGCGGCCAGTGCCGCCTCCGCGAGCGGCACCTCGGGATGCCCGGTGAAGCGTTCGAGCGCCGTTCGTCCGGCCGTCGGGATCCGGCCGAGGGTGAGCACGGCATTGGCTCGTGCCCACTCCGGGAGCCGGGTGTCCCGGGCCGCCGCGGTGAGCAGCTCGGTGAACCGCGCCTGCTGCCGCGGCAGCCAGCGCCGCAGCGATCGTGCCCGCACCTGCCAGCGCGGGTGGTCGCGATCGAACCGGCGTGAGGCCCGGGGGTTCGCGAGGACCAGGTCCAGCAGGTCGGTCCGCTCGTCCGTCACGGCGTTCCAGACCAGGTCCCAACGGGCCATGCCGATGCCGTGTGCCAGCGCCGCGGCGACCCGCTCGCCGCGCGTGGCGGGCGGTTCGAGCCAGTACCGCACCGCGCGGTCGACGGTGCTGTCCCGGCCCGACCGGGTCGCCCGCTCGAGCAACCCGTGCAGGGGTGCGAGGCGCCAGCCGCGCCGGCCGAACGCGCCGGCCACCGAGAACGTGAGCTCGAACTCGTCCCGCTCCGCACCCGCCTCCAGATGGGGCCGCAGCGCTTCGAACACCTCGACCTCGCGGCCGCGCGGCAGGCCGTCGGTCAGTCCGTGCAGCCGGACCGAGCCGCTGTGGCCCGCGAGCCGTTCGTGGGCCCGCAGACCCCAGCCGAGCAGGCCCGGCTGCTCCCGGAGCACGCCCTGCCGGACCGCTGTCTCCGCCAGCCGGGTCAGCGCCGCGGTGCTGCCCCAGCCGTTGTCCCGTGCCTGGAGCGCGTCGGTGAGCAGGACGTCGAGCACGGTCACCTGGTCGTCCCCGAGCAGCGAGGGCGGGATCGCGGCCGCCGCTCCGAGCACCGCCTGGCGCACCGGGTCCCGGTCGTTGCGCACCTGTGTCGCCCACTCGAGTGCTTCGTGAACCCGTGCCGCGTCGCCGGAGCGTCCGGCCGCGTCGAGGACGGCGTGGTACACGGCCGCGCGATCGGCCGCCTCGGGACGCCGGACCTCGGGTGCCAGCTGTGCGAATGCCTCGTCGTACGGGAGTCTGGCGGCGACCTGCCAGGTCCGGTGGGTCGATTCGCGGATCGCCGGCATCGCGAGCATCCGGCGTGCCTGCCGGTGTCGTTCGCCGTGTGGCAGGACGTCGAGCAGTTCGTTGCTCAGGGCAAGCCGGCTCAGCTCCAGTGACGCGGTGACGTCGGCGAAGACCGTCGCCCGCCGCGACGGCGGCAGGGCGTGGAGCAACGCGACGAAAGCCGGCTCGGCGGCCCACAGGATCCGGCCGAGCGCGGCCAGCTGGTCGTCGCTGAACCGGGCCAGCCGGCGCCGGAAAGCGGACGTGAGCGCCGTTCGCCGCACTGCCGCGGCCCGGTCGGGCCGGGTCAGCATGGCGAGGACCCGTTGCGCGTCGATGTCGGTCAGGCGGCCGAGGACGTCGACGACCGGAGCCGGCAACGTGGTCGGTGGCAGCGCGTGCTCGATGAGCTCCAGAACGGGATGGGGGTACTCATCGAGTGCGCCGGCCACGCCCCAGCCGACGGTGGCCCACCAACGCTCCCGGCCGGCCGCGTCAGGGGCGGCGGCCAGCGCCTCGCCGGCATGGGCGAGGACGGTCTCCGCATGACGCACAGCGAGTCGTCGCCATTCACCGGGCTGCAGGCAGTACCCGAGCTCGGGCAGCAGCCGCCGGACCGTGGCCGCGTCGCACACCGGCAGCAGCCCGGCCGCCGCGCGGTCGCCCCAGCGCTCGCGATGACGGTTCACGAGCCGGCTCGCGACCTCGGTCCGGCCGGCGGCACGGATCGTGCGGAGCAATTGGCGGCGCAGGTCCGCAGGAGCGTCGTCGTACAGGCTGATCAGGACGTGGTCGGGGATCTGGACGCCCTGCCTCACGGCGGCCAGCGCCTGGTCGCGCAACGCGGGATCGGGATCGGCGAGCATGCGCAGCACGAACCCCGGGTGCCCGGCGACCCGCGCCATCGTCACACCGGTCGACCGGTGGAACGCGTCGCCGTCCCCGAGCTCGTCCAGCAGTTGGTCGAGCTCACCGGTGCCGCTCAGCCGCCGCGCCTCGGCGGCGAGCAGGCGGACCCGCTCGCGGTACGGCAGCTTGTCGATCGCACGCATCAGTCGGCTGGCTCGCATGGCGGCCATCATGCCGAAGACCGGCGCCCGCCGTCCGACGCTTTCCACAGGCCCGCACGCTTTCCACAGCCCCGGCACCGCCTGCAACCCCCGCAACCGCGGGCCAGCCATCTTCGTCAGCGTCGTCCCCGTCCAATGTTCCACACGCCCACTCGACGTCGCCGGTCCTGATGAGGTCGTCGGGTGGTCACGTGCGTTTGTCGGGGGTGCGCACCGCCAGACAGGGTTCACACCCTCTCAGAGCGGGGTGCTAACCCTGTTCGGCGGGGCCAACCCCTGACATGCGCGTCGCATTCCCGCAATTCCGCGAAGGCGGCGGCGAGACTTTCGGGGGTGAAGTGGGCGTTGAGGCCGCTCGGGTTCGGGAGGACCCAGACGCCCGTCTCGCCGATGCGGTGGTCCTGGCGGCCGAAGGTGGCGCGGGGGTGGGCGAACGCCGTGCGGTACGCCGTGATGCCGACGACCGCGAGCCACGCCGGGCGGAGGCGTCGTACCTTGTCTGCCAGCTGCTTGCCACCGGCAACCAGCTCGGCGCGGGTGAGCTCGTCCGCGCGGGCGCTCGGCCGGTCGACGACGTTCGTGATGCCGAGGCCGTAGCCGAGCAGCTCGGCCTGCTCGTCCGGTCGCAGCTGCCGCGGTGTGAATCCTGACCGGTGCAGCGCCGGCCAGAACCGGTTGCCGGGCCGCGCGAAGTGGTGCCCGGTGGCGGCCGACATCAGCCCGGGGTTGATCCCGCAGAACAGCACCCGCAACCCCGGCGCCGCCACGTCCGGGATGCCCGCGAGCTGATCGGTGTCCACAGCGGCGAGCGTAATCGGCGCCCAGGACCGCCATCGTTGCCGTCAACCTGAGGTTGACGCGGATCGATCGTCAACCTAGAGTTGACAATACTTCGTGACGACAGGGAGCGGGGATGACGCCAGGGCCGAATCTTCAGGAGCTGATCGACACGATCCGGGCCGACGCCGCCAGTGAGGACGCGCTGGCGCAGCTGGCGGAGGCGTCGACGACGATCACCGCGCTCAGCCAGACCGGCGATGCCGCGCTCGGGTACTTCGTGGACAGGGCACGTGCCGCCGGGCACTCGTGGGTGGAGATCAGCAACGTCCTCGGCGTCAGCAAGCAGGCGGCGCACAAGCGGTTCGCGGCGCCGTGGACGACCCGGCCGGCGTTCGACCGCTACACCCAGCGCACCCGCAACGTCGTCGAGGCCTCGGCCGGTATCGCGCTGCGCCGCAACCACGCGTACGTCGGGACCGAGCACCTGCTGCTCGCCTTCTTCACCGAGCCGCGGGCCGTGGCGACGAAGATCCTCGCCGCGCACGGGCTGACCCAGAGCGCCGTGCTGGAAGCGGTCCGCGCGGTGGTGCCGGACGGAGAGACCCAGTACGACGGGGAGCCGCCGTTCACCGCACGCGCGAACCACGTGCTGCAGGGCGCGGTCGCCGAGGCGCTGGAGCTCGGGCACAACTACGTCGGGACCGAGCACATCCTGCTGTCGTTCTACCGCGACTCCGGCGGCGTGGCCGCGAGGGTGCTGCGCCGGCTCGGACTGGACGACGACACGGCACGCTCCGAGGTCGTCGCCGCCCTGGACGGTCTGCGACAGTGAAGCGGTGGCCACCTCACCCGACGAGATCCGGTACGACGTCCCGCTGACGAACCTCGGCCAGCCGCTGTTCGACGGGGCGGACGCGACGAAGCGGGACCTGGTCGACTACCTGGACGCCGTCGCGGACCGGATCCTGCCGGAGCTGCGCGACCGGCCGCTGTCGGTCATCCGGGTCCGCCCGGGTCAGGAACCGTTCATGCAGAAGAATCTTCCGAAATACGCCCCCGACTGGGTCCGGCGCACGACGCTGTGGGCGGACGCGTCCAAGCGCGAGGTGGCCTACGCGCTGTGCGAGGACCGCCGGACACTGCTCTGGTTCGCCAACCAGCGCGCCGTCGAGTACCACCCCACACTGATGCGGACCGAGGACTGGAAGCACGTCACGCATCTCGTGCTCGACCTCGACCCGCCCTCCGACGCCGCACCCGGCGACGGCTTCCACCACGCGGTCCAGGCCGCGCACCTGGTCCGCCGGGCGCTCGACGACAGCGGCCTCGCGGGCGCGGTGAAGACCAGCGGCGCGAAGGGCGTGCACGTCGTCGTACCGGTCGGCGACCAGCACAGCATCGAGGACGTCGCGGCGGCCACGCGCGCCGTCGCGGCGCGGGCGGAGCGGCTCGAACCGGAGCTCGCGACGACCGCGTTCCTGAAGGAGGACCGCGGCGAGAAGGTGTTCCTGGACTCCACCCGGGCCGGCGGTGCCACGGTGGTCGCGGCGTACAGCCCGCGGGTCCGGCCCGGCGCGCCGGTGTCGTTCCCGGTCGGCTGGGAGGACCTCGACCGGGTCGAGCCGCGCGACTTCACGATCCGCAACGCCGCCGCGCTCGTCGCCGGCCGCGACCCGTGGGCGGAGCAGCTGCCACAGCCGCAACGCTTGCCGGACGACCTGGTCGCGGAGGGGCACACGATCCCGGTCGCGCGGGTGCAGGCGATGCACGAGGGCAAGCGCCGGGCCCGCGCTCGCCGTACCGCGGAGTAGGGCGGGCGCGAGGTCCGGACGGCCCCGCGACGAGCGGTGCCTGGTGTGACCGTGAGCACGCGGCATGTGGCGATCCTCACTCCACAGAGTGGGACCAGTGTTCAACTGGACTGGTTTTCGGCGATACCCTGAACGGGACACCGTCGCCACTGGAGCCGCCGGACAGACCGAGTGATCCGCCCTTATCCCGTTGGGAGTTCCGCATGTCAGACGCGCCGAAGCTGGTGTACGACTTCGCCGAAGGCAACAAGGACATGAAGGACCTTCTCGGCGGAAAAGGTGCGAACCTCGCCGAGATGACGAACCTCGGCCTGCCGGT
>DASXRB010000680.1:0-1973 GCA_036506875.1 Kribbellaceae bacterium
CGCGCGCTTCTTGCCGATGCGCTTCAGGCGAATCTTGACTGCCACGTTTGTGGGGTCTCCCTCGGATTTCTCATGTCTGGGTGAGCGAACCAGCTGCGCCGTGGGGTTGCAACGCGTGACTGCTCGGCGGGCCGCCGGGACGTGGAGTAGAGGGCTGCACGTGGTCCGACGGACTCAGCCCGCCATTGTGCCAGATCTCACCCGCCCACACCGAATCGCCCTCACGACGCCCCGGCGCTCTGCAGGTACGCGGCGGCCTCCGGCTGCTCGAGTAGACTCATGGACCGCACGCTACGACCGGAAGCGGACGATGACGGTCCGCTTTCGGATGGCACCCGTCAGTGCGTCGTACCGACCAGGACGTAGCTGAGCTCGCCGTCGAAGGCCTTCGGGTCCGCGGTGCAGGAGCTGTTGCCGACCGCGACCAGCCGCAGGATGTACGTGGTACCGCCGGTCAGCTGTAGGCGCCGGCGCCGGGGGCCAGGACCAGGCCGGACAGCCCCAGCTCCTTTGAGGTGCGGTCGGTGTACGACGCGGAGTTCTGCGAGATACCCGTGCGGGCCAGCACCACGTCGCTGCTGTTGATGATCTCGGCGTACCGGCTCACGTTGTAGAAGTCGGACTGCCCCGGCGCCGACGGCCCCCAGTGGCCGATCGCGCTGGCGAGCAGCCGGCTGTTCTTGGACGGCGTCACGCTGAGCGAGGCGATGTAGGTCGCGCCGCTGCAGGCCATCGTGACGTTGCTGAACCGCACGCCGTCCCCGTAGCTCGGCCCCACCGGCCCCTGCGGCCCGGTAGGACCGAGCGGACCGGTCGCACCCGTGGCCCCCGTCGCGCCCATCGGGCCCGTGGCGCCGTGCATCGCCAGCAGGCTCCAGTACGACGTGTTGGTCGGCAGCACGCCCGTGCTGGTCGTGCGGGCGACGTACGACGAACCGCCGTAGTAGACGACGTTGCGCGCCAGGTACGTGGTCGTCGAGGCCCACCCGCCCCGGTAGGTCAGCAGCTGGCCGGCCGCGAAGTCGCCGGCGTACAGCGACCCGTCCTTGACCTGCGTACCGGTGACCGCGCCGCCGGCGATCTTCGGACCGGTGACGGCACCGTTGATGATCTGCGTCGTACCGACGCTGTTGGCGGGCAGCGAGGTGGCCACGGCGTACGCACCGCCGGACCCCGCCGCGACAAGGGCCATCGTCGAGACGACGTTGGCATAGGAAACCGCTCCACGGACCCGACCGAGCATGACGATCGCCTTTCGCACGAGGGACTGCACGACAGAGCCCGAGGTGGGCGCGCGCACATCGTAGGGCCGCCGGACCCCGCCAGGCTGTCGGCCGATCGGCCGACAGCGTCAGCGGAAACGCGCGAGCTCCGGGTGGGCCGCGGCGTAGGCGCCGACCAGCGACTCGGCGATCGCGGCCGAGTCGACCAGCGGGTGCAGCGCGAAAGCCCGCACCGCGGCTGACCGGGACCCGGTCGCGGCGGCCTCGATGACGGACCGCTCGACGGCCTTGACCGCGCAGACCAGGCCGGCCTGGTGGTCGGTGAGCGGGCTGACCGGTTCCGGGTGCGCGCCGGACGCGCCGACCGTGCAGGGGATCTCGACCACGGCGTCGTCGTCCAGGTGCCGCAGCAGGCCGCGGTTGCGCACGTCGAGGATCAGCCCGGCGCGCTCGTCGTACGCGATCGCGCGCATCAGCGCCAGCGCCACCCCCTCGTAGCCCCCGCCGGCCAGGTCCGCCGCGTCCCGCTCCCCCGCGCCGGCGACCTCGCGGCTCTCCACCATGTACGTCGCCTCGCGCTCGGCCCTCGCCGCCTGCCACGATGCGAGTGCCGACGACGGCTCCCGCGCGGCGGCGGCGTAGAACGCGCTCTGCTGCTCCAGCAGGTACGCCCCGCGCGGCCGGGCCGACGACGCCACCGCCTCCCGGGTCTCACGAGCGAAGTAGAAGTAGTGCAGGTACTCGTTCGGC
>DASXRB010000681.1:0-6100 GCA_036506875.1 Kribbellaceae bacterium
CTGCATCCCGGTCTCGGTCTGCCACCAGGTGTCGACCACCGGCGCCCCGGACCCGCCGATGTTCTCCCGGTACCAGATGTAGGCCTCCGGGTTGATCGGCTCGCCGACCGTTCCGATCACGCGCAGCGTGGACAGGTCGAACTTGGCCGGGATCTCGTCGCCCCACTTCATGAAGGTGCGGATCGCGGTCGGCGCGCAGTACAGGATCGAGACCTTGTACTTCTGCACGATCTCCCACCAGCGGCCCTTGTGCGGGGTGTCCGGCGTCCCCTCGTACAGCACCGAGGTGGTGGCGTTCGCCAGTGCGCCGTACACGATGTAGGAGTGGCCCGTCACCCAGCCGATGTCGGCCGCGGTCCAGTAGACGTCGGTGTCGGCCTTGAGGTCGAACACCGCCCACTGCGTGTACGACGTGCCGACCAGGTAGCCGCCGGTGGTGTGCAGGATGCCCTTCGGCTTGCCCGTCGTCCCGGACGTGTACATCACGTACAGCGGGTGCTCGGCGTCGAACGCCTCCGGGGTGTGGTCGGCGGACTGCTTCTCGACGACGTCGTCCCACCACAGGTCCCGGCCGTCGGTCATCGGCGTGTCCTGGCCGGTCCGTCGTACGACGATGACGCTGCGGACGTCCGGGCACTCCGCGACCGCGGCGTCGACCGCGGGCTTCAGCGCGGCGGCGGCACCGCGGCGGTAGCCGCCGTCGGCGGTGATCACCACGCGCGCGTCGCAGTCCAGGATCCGGTCCTTCAGCGCCTCGGAGGAGAACCCGCCGAAGACCACCGTGTGCGGTGCGCCGACCCGGGCACAGGCCAGCATCGAGAACACCGTCTCCGGGATCATCGGCATGTAGATCGCGACCCGGTCACCGGCCTTCACACCCAGCTCCAGGAGCGCGTTGGCGGCCTTGCAGACCTCGTCCTTCAGCTCCGCGTAGGTGATCTCGCGGGTGTCACCCGGCTCGCCCTCGAAGTAGTAGGCGATCCGGTCGCCGAGGCCGTTCTCGACGTGCCGGTCGACGCAGTTGTACGCCGCGTTGAGCTTGCCGTCGGCGAACCACTTCGCGAACGGCGGGTTGCTCCAGTCGAGCACCTGGGTCGGTTCGGTGGCCCAGCTGATCCGCTTCGCCTGCTCGGCCCAGAAGCCCTCCGGGGCGGCGGTGGCCGCGTCGTACGCGTCGGCCTTCACGTTCGCGTTCGCCGCCAGCTCCGCGGGCGGCTCGAAGCGCCGGTCCTCGTGCAGCAGGTTGGACAACGCGTCGGTCGAGGGTGACTCGGTCACTGCTCACTCCTTGCTCGCGAGACTGGCGTTCGCCGTCATTCTTACCAAGGTCCCGGTCATCGGTCACACGCACGCCTGTCGGGTGATGGCCGACGGGTCGTTCACCGCCCGTCTCGCGAGTCAGCAACCCGCCTCCGGTCACTGGCGCAGAGGGTGTCGGTCCGTGCTCGTGTCGGAGGTGAGCCAGCGGTCGGGGCGGACCGTCAGCGGGTCAGCGCTTCGCGCGCCCCGGCAGCAGCAGCGCGACCACCGCGCCGGCGGCGACGATCACGGCGCCGACCGAGATCGCCGGCACCAGGCCGTCGACGTAGGCGCCCGGCGAGGTGTACGACCCGTACGACGCGAACACCGACGCCAGCACCGCGACGCCCATCGCGACGCCGATCTCCCGGATGGTGTTGTTCGTGCCCGACGCGACGCCCTGGTCGGCGGGCGCGGCGCTGGCCATCACGACCGTCGACGCCGGCGCGAAGGTCAGGCCCATGCCGATACCGGCCAGCACGAACGGCGCGACGTACGAGCCGTAGTGCACGTCGGTCGTGGTCACCAGCGCCATCCATCCCAGTGCGGTCGCCAGGAACGCCTGCCCGGTGACGATCAGCGCGCGGGCGCCGACGCGGTCGACGAACAGGCCGGCCAGCGGCGCGACCACCATCGGCGCCATCGTCCACGGCATCGTGCGGATGCCGGACTGCAGCGGGGTGTAGCCCTGCACGACCTGGAAGAACTGCGCCAGCAGGAACACCGAGCCGAAGACACCGAGCGAGAAGGTGAACGCGGTGGTGTTGACCACGCTGAAACCGCGCGAGGCGAACAGCCGCAGCGGCAGCATCGGGTGCGCCGTCCGGCTCTCCCGGACCAGGAACGCGGCCAGCAGCACGGCGCCGCCGATCAGCGTGCTCAGCACGCCTGCCGACGTCCAGCCGTGCTCGTGACCGTGCACGACGCCCCACACCACGGACAGCACGCCACCGGCGGACAGCACCAGGCCGGCCGGGTCGAGCTTGGAGCTGCCGCCGCGGGACTCGGTCAGCGTGCGGGCCGCCAGGACCACCGCGACCACGCCGATCGGGACGTTCAGCCAGAAGATCCACTGCCAGTTGAGCCCGTCGACGACCGCGCCGCCGACCACCGGACCGACCGCGACACCCAGGCCGGAGATGCCGCCCCAGATCCCGATCGCGGCGTTGCGCATCTTCTCCGGGACCGATGCCGCGAGCAGGGTCAGGGACAGCGGCATGACGGCCGCGGCGCCGACGCCCTGGATCGCACGGGCCGCGGTCAGCATCCACGGCTCGGTGGCCAACGCACAGGCCGCGGACGCCAGCGTGAACAGGCTGATACCGGCCAGGAAGATGCGCCGCCGGCCGAGCCGGTCACCGATCGCCGCCGCGGTCAGGAGCAGCGTCGCGAACGACAGCGTGTACGCGTTCACGAACCACTGCAGGTCGGTCAGCGAGGCACCGAGCTCGGTCTTGATCACCGGCAGCGCGTTGGTCACGACCAGGTTGTCCAGCGTGACCATGAACATCGGGATGCCGACCGCCGCCAGGATCGCGCCCAGCGGCCGCCGCTTCGCACCCGCCCGTGCCTGCTCCTGCCCAGGCCTGGCCGGCCGGGTTCCGGGGGTTTCGAGGGTGGTGGTCATCTCGGTCTCCAAGGCTTGTTGTTATCCACTGATAACTACGCTCCCGCAAAAGTATGCATCGACTGATAACATGTCAAGTGCCGGATCGAGAAGAAGCCTGAAGGAGCCCGACATGAGCGGTACGACGAAGACCCGGCTGACCGCCGCGGAGCGCTCGGAGCAGGTGCTGCAGGCGGCCGTCAAGGCGTTCGCCGCGAACGGCTACGTGGGGACGAGGACCGACGAGATCGCCCGGCTGGCCGGCGTCTCACAGCCGTACGTGATCCGGCTGTTCGGCACCAAGCAACAGCTGTTCCTGGCCGCGACGCAGCGGGTCTGCGACCGCATCGAGCAGGTCTTCCGCGACGCAGCCGGCCAGCAGGCGGACCTGGCCAGCCTGGGCGCGGCGTACGACGACCTGCTGGCCGAACGCGAGCTGCTGGTGGTGCTGCTGCACGCGTATGCGGCGGCGGGCGACCCGGAGATCGGCGACGCCGTGCGGGACCGCTACGGGCGCATCTACCGGCTGATCCGCGACCTGACCGGCGCGTCCGCCGAGGACGCCGAGCGGTTCCTGTCGGTCGGCATGCTGCTGACCGTGATGGCAGCGATGCGCGTCGTCGGCGCGGACCCGGTGCCCGCCGACTGGGCGACCGAGATCACCGACGCCCTGGCGGCCAGGCGCGCGCGGAACGCGTCGGGCTGGGACGTCGGCGCACCCGTTGGTCCGGGGGCGGCGCCGGGCTGAACGGTGACGCCCGGAGAACCCGGCGCGGTCGCCGAGCTCTCCGGGCGTCGTACTGCTTCGAGATGTCCCGCGCGCGTCAGTGCTCGGCGCCGGCGCCGGTGAGGGCGCGGACCTCGAGCTCGCCGTACCGGGCCACGCTGGTGGTCTCCTTGCTCAGCAGCGTGCCGATGACGCCGAACAGGAAACCGGCCGGCATCGAGATGATGCCCGGGTTGGACAACGGGAACCAGCTCCAGTCGGCGCCGGTGACCATCGCCTTCTCGTCGCCGGAGACCACCGGCGAGAAGAACACCAGCACGACCGCGGTGACCAGGCCGCCGTAGATGCTCCAGGTCGCGCCGGACGTGTTGAACCGCGCCCAGAACAGGTTGTAGAGCAGTGCCGGCAGGTTCGCCGACGCGGCGACCGCGAAGGCCAGTGCCACCAGGAACGCGATGTTCAGCTTCTGCGCCGGGATCGCCAGCGCGATCGCGATCGCGCCGATGCCGATCGCGGCGTACCGCGCGACCCGCAGCTCCTGCTTCTCCGACACCTTCTGCTTGGCGATCACGTTGGCGTACAGGTCGTGCGCGAACGACGACGCGGACGTCAGCGTCAGCCCGGCGACCACCGCGAGGATGGTCGCGAACGCCACCGCCGCGATCAGCGCCAGCAGGATCGCGCCGCCGGCCGAGCCGGCGCCGCCACCGAGGTTCTCGGCCAGCAGCGGCGACGCGGTGTTGCCCTTGGCCTTGGCGATCGCGCTGTCCTTGCCGGTGTCGAGCAGCGCCGCCGCGCCGAAGCCGAGCCCCAGCGTCATCAGGTAGAACGTGCCGATCAGGCCGATCGCCCACTGCACCGAGCGCCGCGCGGCCTTCGCGTTCGGCACGGTGTAGAAGCGGATCAGGATGTGTGGCAGGCCGGCGGTGCCCAGCACCAGCGCCAGGCCGAGCGACAGGAAGTCGATCTGCCCGGTCAGGTCCTTGCCGTACAGCAGGCCAGGCTGCAGGAACGCCTCGCCCTTGCCCGTGTGCTCGGCGGCCGCGCCGAGCAGCGTCGACAGGTTGAAGTCGAACTTGAGCGCCACCAGGAAGGTGATCAGCACGGTGCCGGCCATCAGCAGCACGGCCTTGACGATCTGCACCCAGGTGGTGCCCTTCATGCCGCCGACGGTCACGTAGAAGACCATCAGCACGCCGACCACGACGATCACGAGCGCCTTGGCGGTGTCGCCGGTGATGCCGAGCAGCAGCCCGACCAGCGTGCCCGCGCCGACCATCTGGGCCAGCAGGTAGAAGATCGACACCACGATCGTGGACGTCGCCGCCGCGGTGCGGACCGGCTTCTGCTTCATCCGGTACGCGAGCTGGTCGGCCATCGTGTAGCGGCCCGAGTTCCGCAGCAGCTCCGCGACCAGCAGCAGCGCCACCAGCCACGCCACCAGGAACCCGATCGAGTACAGGAAGCCGTCGTACCCGTAGAGCGCGATCTGGCCGGAGATGCCGAGGAACGACGCGGCCGACATGTAGTCGCCGGCCACCGCGAGGCCGTTCTGCGCGCCGCTGAACGAGCGCCCGCCGGCGTAGTAGTCGGCCGCACTCTTGGTGTGCTGCGACGCCCAGTAGGTGATGTAGAGCGTCACCGCGACGACGGCGAGGAACAGGCCGATGGTCAGGTTGCGGTTGCCCGGGTGGGAGCTCGCGAGCGGGATCAACATCGTGGCGTTCAGCTGTGTCATCGCCGGCGCTCCCTCTTGAACTTGGCGTTGAGCCCGTCCGCGAGCGGGTCGAGCTTGCGGTTCGCGTGCCGGCCGTACAGCCAGGCGATCACGAAGGTCGAGACGAACTGCAGCAACCCGAACACCAGGGCGATGTTGATGTGCCCGACCACTTTGGTGCTCATGAAGCCGCGCGCCCAGTTGTTGCAGACGATGTAGAGCAAGTACCAGGCCATGAACGCGATCGTCCACGGGAGCGCGAAGTTCTTGTACCGCTTCTTCAGCAGTGCGAAGTCATCCGCGCCGCGCACCGCCTGGTATGCGCGAACGTTGCGGTCCGGCACTGCGTCGTCCTGCATCACGTTCTCACCCCTGTCCTCTGCCTCGTTGCGGGACGGTCGCCAAACGTTAGCGTCAAGACCCCGCTGCCGTCTGCAACCTCGGAGTCATCGACCACGTCGGGCGGGAAATCCTTTACCCGGCACGCCCCCGCGACATTCCTCCGGCGCTGCGCATCGTCGTCGCGGTCACGTCGGCGGCACGATCACCGCACGATTGTGTGGACTGCCTACGGAGCCGAGGCCAGGAAGTAGCTGAGGACCCGGACGCGGCGGGCGCCTTCGGGGGCGTCGGCGGCGACCAGGTCGCCGGCCTCGTTGAGCTGCGGTCGGGCGGTCATGTCGTCTTCGGTTTCGCGATGTAGCGCGCGATGTCGCTGCTGCGGGCGCGGTACGCCGTGGTCACCCACGGC
>DASXRB010000682.1:0-6414 GCA_036506875.1 Kribbellaceae bacterium
AGCGCAGGGGTCGACGGCGTCCATCAGCCTGCGGTAGACCTCGCGCGCCGCGTCCCGCAGCACGCGGACGATCGCGAGCGTGATCAGCAGACCGACCACCGGGTCCGCGACCGGGAATCCGGCGGCCACCCCGGCTGCGCCGAGCACGACGGCGAGCGAGGTGAACCCGACGGTCCGGGCGTGCAGTGCCCGCATCCCCGTGCGGCTGGTCGCCGTACGCCGCCGGCGCTCAGGCCCTGGACAACTGCCACTGTCGCGCCGCGGTCTGCGCGGCCCACATCCGGGCGTAGCGGCCGCCGGCGTCGGCGAGCAGCCCGGCGTGCGTGCCGCGCTGCGTGATCCGGCCGTCCTCGACGACCAGGATCTGGTCGGCGCCGCTGATCGTGGACAGCCGGTGCGCGATCACCACCACGGTCTTGCCGGCCACCAGCCGCTCGATCGCCTGCTGGACGACCACCTCGGACTCGGTGTCCAGCGCCGCCGACGGCTCGTCGAGCAGCACCACCGGCGCGTCCTTGAGGATCGCGCGGGCGATCGAGATGCGCTGCCGCTCGCCGCCGGACAGCGCCGCGCCGATCTCACCGACCCGGGTGTCGTACCCGTCCGGCAGCGCGGCGACGAACTCGTGCACGTTCGCGGCGCGCGCGGCGGTCTCGATCTGCTCCTGCGTGGCGTCCGGGCGCCCCATCACGATGTTGGCCCGGATGGTGTCGTCGAACAGGTACACGTCCTGGAACACGACTGCGATGTGCCGCAGCAGCTCGTCGGGGTCCAGCGCGCGCAGGTCGACGCCGCCGAGCCGGATGGTGCCCTGCTGCGGGTCGGCGTACCGGGTGATCAGCCGGGTGATGGTGGTCTTGCCGGAGCCGGAAGGCCCGACCAGAGCGGTCAGGCTGCGTTCCGGTACGGCAAGGGTGACATCCGACAGCACCGGCCGGTCGTGCCCGTCGTACGCGAAGGTGACGTCCTCGAAGCGGATGTCGAACCGCTCCGGCGCGGACCCGCCCGGCGCTACCGGCAGCGGTTCGAGCGCCAGCACGTCGCCGACCCGGCGCAGCGCGGCCTCGGAGAGCTCGAACAGCTTGGTCATCACCGCGGCCATGCTGAGCGGCTCGGCGAACCGGGCGGCGGTGACCACCACGGCGACCAGCACCGCCGGCGACAGGCTCAGCCGCAGCGCGAGCGCGGAGCCGGCCGCGACCAGCGCGACGAGCGCCAGCTGGACCATGAGCTGGGCGCCGGCCACGAACGGGGCGGCCGAGCGGTGCGCGTGTCCCTGCGCGTGGTGCTGGTGTGCCAGCACAGGGGCGAGCCGGGGCGAGCCGGCGCCGGCCCGGCCGGTCGCCTTGAGCACCGGCAGGCCCTGCACGTACTCGACGATCCGGGCGGACAGGGCGGCGTCCGCCTCGTCGACCTCGCCGAATCCGCTGTTGGAGCGGCGCTGGACCTGGCGTACCAGCGGGATCGTGGTGGCGGTGGCGGCGGCCAGCACGATGCCGAGCCGCGAGTCCAGCGCGAACACGACCACACCGAGCACGGCCGGCACCGCGACCAGCTGGATGAACAGCGTGGACAGCGAGGACACGGCGCCGGCCGCCATCGTGACGTTCCCGCCGACCACGGCCGCCAGGTCGCCCGCGGCCCGGCGGCCGAGCTCCTGTTGCGGCGCGCGGCGCAGCGCGGCGCCGAGCCGGAGCCGGGCCGCCCCGGTCACCAGGTGCCAGTAGTCGTAGGTGAACGCCGTCTCCCGGATCCGCAGCCAGGCCTCGAGCAGCACGAGCGCGGCGAGCGTCCCGACCCACGCCCAGGCACGGCCGGTGCGGACCGGGTCCCGGGTCAACTCGGCGAGCAGCGGCACGAACGTCGCGTACGTGGCGGCCTCGACGAGCGACGCCGCCACCGAGAGCCGCAGCGTGCGGCGGAACCGCGGCGCGTACGGTCCCGCGGCGGTGAGCATCAGCCGGCGGATACGTCTCATCGGGCGGCCCCCAGATCGGCGGTGGTGGACAGGCCCCAGCCGGCGGCGCGTTCGTGGTGCGCCCACAGCCGGGCGTACCGGCCGTCCGCGGCGAGCAGTTCGGCGTGCGTGCCGTGTTCGGCGACCCGGCCGGCGTCGAGGACGACGATCTGGTCGGCTTCGGTGACGGTGTTGAGCCGGTGCGCGACCACGAGCACGGTGCGCCCGGCGGTGAGCCGCGCGACCGCCTGCTGGATCGCGGCCTCGTTCTCCGGGTCGGCGAACGCGGTGGCCTCGTCGAGGATGACGATCGGCGCCCCGGACAGGATCGCCCGGGCGATGGTGATGCGCTGGCGCTGCCCTCCGGACAGCCGCGCGCCGCGCTCGCCGACCTGGGTGTCGTACCCGTCCGGCAGTTCGCCGGTGATGAACTCGTGCGCCGCGGCCGCCCCGGCGGCGGCCCGGACCTCCTCGTCGGTGGCGTCCGGCCGGGCCAGCCGGATGTTCTCCGCGACGGTGTCGCTGACCAGGAACGGTTCCTGGAACACCATCGCCACCTGCGAGAGCAGCACGTCGCCGGCGATGTCTCGGACGTCGACGCCGCCGATCCGCACCGAGCCCTCGTCGACATCGTGGAAGCGTGCGATCAACCGGGCCACGGTGGACTTGCCCGAGCCGGACGGCCCGACCAGCGCGCACACGGTGCCGGCGGGGATGTCGAGGTCGATCCCGTCCAGCGCCGGCCGGCCGCGGTCGCCGCCGTAGCAGAAGCGGACGCCGGAGAAGCTGATCGACGAGCCGTCCGGGCGCTTCGGGTCCTCAGGCTCCGGCAGCGCTGCCGCGGCGAGCAGCTTCGCCACCCGGACCGCGCCGGCCTTGCTGTCGTTGATGTAGTTCGTCAGGTGCATCAGCGGTGCCACCGCCTCGATCGGCATCGCGCCGATCAGCAGCGCGAGCACCAGATCGGTGGCGGAGATCCACCCCGCCGCGCGCATCGGCACCGACGCGGCCGCGACCAGCAGCAACGTCGGCAGCGGCACGATGAACACCTTGGTGAGCAGCCCGGAGGCGCGCGACGTGGCCAGCCAGCCCTCGACCGCGCCGGTGAAGTCCTCCACCGCGGCGGAGAACCGGCGGAACGTCTGCCGCCCGTCGTCGAACGTGCGCACCACCGGCATGCCCTGGACGAACTCGACCACGGCGGCGTTGACGTTCTCGTTCGCGCGGTTGTACCGCTCGCGCTGGTCGGTGTAGTCCCGGGACAGCAGCGAGAGGCAGACCATCGCGACCGGGATGATCAGCAGCACCGCGAGCAGCAGCCGCCACTGCACGACACCGAGCGCGATCAGCGCCGCGAGCGGCTGCGCGAGCCCGGAGCCGACGAACGGCAGCGAGTCGGCGACGACGTTGTGCAGCGACTTGACGTCGTCCTGAACGACCTTCTTCACGTACCCGGAGCCGAGCCGCTGCACCTCCCCGAGCGGCATCGCGGCAAGCGTGTCCGCGAGCCGGCCGCGCAGCACCACCTCGAGGTCGTAGCTGGCGTGGTGCGCCACGTTGTCGGCCAGCCACTTGACCGCGAACGACACGAGCAGGCAGGCCAGCGCGGCGAGCGTCCAGCCCCAGGCCGGCGTGCCGCGCGCCACCGTACCCACCGCGAAGGCCACGCAGACGAAGCCGCCGACCGCGGTGAGCCCGCCGGTCACCCCGAGCAGCGCGGCGCGGAACAGCCTGGACCGCACCGCGGGCGCGAGCGCGACCAGGTCGGCGACGGTACGCAACCCCGACTCGTTCATCGGTTACCCCCGGTGATCCGCTCGGCCAGCGCGCGCTTGTTCACCTTGCCGAGCGCCGTGCGCGGGAAGGCGTCCAGCACCTCCACGCGGTCCGGCAGCTTGAAGGCCGCCAGGCCCAGGCCGGTCAGGTACGCGTTCAGCTCCGCCCGGGTAGGCGCGTCGCCGCGCGCGATCACGCACGCGCAGCTGCGCTCCCCGAGAGCCTCGTCGGGGATGCCGACGATCGCGACATCGTGCACGGCCGGGTGGCCGAGCAGGTGGTTCTCGACCTCCTCGACGGGCACCTTGTCACCGCCGCGGTTGATCACGTCCTTGATCCGCCCCTCGACGACGAGGTTGCCGCTGGGCAGCCGCCGGACCAGGTCGCCGCTGCGGTAGAACCCGTCGGGGGTGAACGCCGTACGGTTGTAGTCGCCAGCGCGGTAGTAGCCGCGCAGCGTGTACGGCCCGCGGGTGAGCAGCTCCCCTACCTCGCCGGGCGGCACCGGCTGGCCGTCGGGATCGACGATCCGCAGCTCGTCGCCGTCGCACAGCGGGCGTCCCTGCGTGTTCAGCACCGAATCCTCCGGGTCGTCCAGCCGGGTGAAGTTGAGCAGCCCCTCGGCCATGCCGAACACCTGCTGGAGCCGGCAGCCCAGCACCGGGGTGACCCGGGCCGCGGTCTCCGGCTTGAGCCGCGCGCCACCGACCTGGAGCAGCCGCAGGCTGTTCAGGTCGGCCTCCGCCCACTCGGCCGCCTCCAGCCACAGCAGCGCGAGCGGCGGCACCAGCGCGGTCACGGTCACCCGCTCGCGCTCGATCAGGCCGAACGCGTCCTCCGGGCTGGGGGTCGGGCACAGTACGACGGTGCCGCCGGCATGCAGGGTGCCGAGGATCCCAGGGCAGCCCAGCGGGAAGTTGTGCGCGACGGGCAGCGCGGCGAGGTAGCGGGCGTCGGCGTCCAGGCCGGTCACCTCCGCACTCGCGGTGAGGTTGTACACGTAGTCGTCGTGGGTGCGCGGGATCAGCTTCGGCACCCCGGTGGTGCCGCCGGACAGCAGCAGCAGCGCGACGTCCGACGGGTCCGGCTCGGGCAGCGCCTCCGGCTCGGCGTCCACGGCCGCCAGTGGGGTGAACTCGGCGGCGTCACCCGCGACCAGCACGTGCCGCAGGCCGGGCACCTGCTTGCGTACCGTCCGGGCGAGCTCGCGGTGGTCGAACCCCAAGTGGGTGTCCGGTACGACGTACGTGACCGCCTCGGCGAGCCGGGCCAGGTGGACGATCTCGGTCTCCCGGTGGGCCGGCAGCGCGTAGACCGGGATTGCCCCGAGCCGGAACAGCGCGAAGGACAAGGACACGAACTCGGCGACGTTCGGCAGGTGCACGAGCACCCGGTCGTGACGGCCGATCCCGAGCGCGCGCAGGCCGGCCGCGAGCCGGTCCGCCCGCTCGTCGAGGTCGCGGTAGCTCCAGCGCCGCTCGCCGTCCACGATCGCGAGGTCAGCCGGCCGGCTCCGCGCGCGCTCGCGCAGGATCGACCCGAGGGTGCGGCCCCGCCAGTAGCCGAGCTCGGCGTACCGGGTGGCGAACTCGTCCGGCCAGCCGGTGAATCCGTCCAGCATGTCTGCCCTTCTGGTAGCGATGGTGTGGTGTCAGTTCCGGCCGGCCGGGACGATGTACGGCGCGACGCTGGCGAGCTTCTCGCAGGTCTCTTCGTATTCCCGCTCCGGTCGCGAAGCGCCGACGATTCCGGCGCCGGCCCGCAGCCAGGCCCGGCCGTCGCGCTGATACACCGCTCGCAGCACCAGAGCGGCGTCCAGCGAGCCGTCCGCGCCGGCCATCAGCACGGCGCCGGCGTACAGCCCGCGCGGTTCGTCCTCCAGCTCCCGGATCAGGTGGTACGCCGCCGGCTTCGGGATGCCCGACGCGGTGACCGGCGGGAACACGGCGCCGAGCGCGTCCCACGCGGTGCGGTCCGCGGCCAGCGTGGTGCGGACCCGGGACGCGAGGTGCTGCACGCTGCCGCGCGAGGTAACGGTGAGGAACTCGCTGACCCGGGTGGCGTCCGGGGCGCCCACCGCCGCCATCTCCTCGAAGGCGAGCTTCACCGAGACGGCGTGCTCGAACACCTCCTTCGGATCGGCGACCAGCTCGGCGCGCAGCGCCCCGTCGGTGTCCGGGTCGCCGGTCAGCGCGCGGGTCCCGGCCAGCGGCTGGGTCGACGCCGAGCCGCTCGCATCCACCTCCATCACCGTCTCCGGGCTGAACCCGGCCGCCTGCCAGCCGCCCAGGTCGAGCAGGAAGGACCGCGCGGGGGTGTTGTGCCGGCGGCCGAGCACGTACGTGGCGCACAGGTCGACCGGGAACGGGATCGGCACGGTCCGCGACAGGATCACCTTGTCCAGGCGCCGCCGGCCGATCTCCTCGACCGCGCGCGCGACCTGGTCCCGGTACCACCCCGGGGCGCCGGTGGCGTCGACCGGCTCGGCGCGGGTGCCGGGCAGCTCGGCGGGGTCGCCGAGTAGCCTGCGCGCCATGTCCAGGGTGTCGGAGTCCAGCGCCCGGACCACGATGCCGTCGCGGCCGACCCGCAGCTCCAGCCGCGGCACCATCAGCTGGGCCAGCGTCCGGTCGGTGCCCGCGCTCGCCGCGTCCGCCAGCTCGAAACAGGCCCAGCCGTAC
>DASXRB010000683.1:0-2719 GCA_036506875.1 Kribbellaceae bacterium
AGAAGGCGGAGCCGAAGGCCGAGGCCAAGGCCGAGGAGACCACCGAGGCTCAGGCCGAGGCCGAGGAGACCACCGAGGCTCTGGCCGAGGCGACCGGTGCCGTCGTCGAGGGCGAGTACGGCGAGGGTTCCGCGGCGGCGAACGAGGACGGCTCGCAGCCGGCGGGGTACGACATCAAGGGCAACAAGAACTCGATGAAG
Organism: Kribbellaceae bacterium; assembly: GCA_036506875.1. Classification (GTDB taxonomy): domain Bacteria; phylum Actinomycetota; class Actinomycetes; order Propionibacteriales; family Kribbellaceae; genus DASRHY01. The sequence goes on from DASXRB010000683.1 coordinate 201, forward strand.
TACCACACCACCGAGTCGCCCTGGTACGACCAGACCGTCGCCGAGGTCTGGTTCGACAGCGAGGAGGCGGCCGAGAAGGCCGGCTTCGAGAAGGCCGGCGAGTAAGGCCGTCAGCAACGCGTAGCAGCGGCGCCCTCCCCGTTCCGCACGGGGAGGGCGCCGCCGCGTTTCGCGGACCCCGGGGCGTCCTGTCGGGAACCCCGGGGTGGTTTGTCCCCCGAAATCGCCGAGCAGGCCACCACGGGGTGCCGAGCGGAACGCCCCACCCGGCGGGCTGGCGGAGCCGCGGTGCGGGGTACGCCGTACGGTTGGCGAATGCGCTGGCGGATCGATGTTCGGTACGACGGGGGCCGCTTCCACGGCTGGGCCCGTCAGGACGGCCTGCGCACCGTCCAGGGCGTCCTGGAGGAGGCCCTGGGCGTCGTCCTGAGGCTCCCGGAGCGCCCGGCCGCGACGTGTGCCGGACGGACCGACACGGGCGTGCACGCCCGCGGGCAGGTGGTGCACGTCGACCTCGAGGTGGAGACCACCGCGACCGACCTGCTGCGGCGGCTCAACGGGGTGCTGCCCGAGGACGTCGGGGTGACCGCCGTGGCGCCCGCGCCGGCGGGTTTCGACGCGCGGTTCTCGGCCGTGTGGCGGCGGTACGTGTACCGGCTGTGCGACGACGCGGGCGCCTGGGACCCGCTGCGGCGGGGCGAGGTGCTGCGGGTCGGCCGGCCGCTGGACGTCGTACGGATGAACGAGGCGGCGCGGCTGATGTTGGGGGAGCACGATTTCGCGGCGTTCTGCCGCAAGCGGGAGGGTGCGAGCACGGTGCGGGCGCTGCTGGAGTTCGGCTGGCGGCGCGCGGAGTCCGGGCTCGTCGAGGGGACCGTGGTGGCGGACGCGTTCTGCCACTCGATGGTGCGGGCGCTGGTCGGGTCGATGATCCCGGTCGGCGACGGCCGGCGCGAGGTGGGCTGGCCGGCGGCGGTGCTGGCCGGCGGCATACGTGACCCGGCGGTGGCGGTGGTGCCCGCGCACGGGCTGACGCTGGAGGAGGTCCGGTACCCGCCGGACGACGAGCTGGCGGCGCGCGCGGAGACGGCCCGGCAGGTCAGGGGAGTGGTGCACCGTGGCTGACCAGTACTTCTCGGCGGAGCCCTCGTCGGACGACGTACGACGCGTTGTCGCGGCGCGGATCTGGGGCCGGGACTACGAGCTCGCGACCGCGTCGGGGGTGTTCTCCCGGGACCGGCTGGACCTCGGGACGTCGGTGCTGCTGCGCGAGGTCGAGCCTCCCGTTGCCGGCGGCACCTATCTGGACCTGGGCTGCGGGTACGGGCCGATCGCGTGCGCGCTGGCCACCGAGTGCCCGGACGCGCTGGTGTGGGCCGTCGACGTGAACCGCCGGGCGCTGGAGCTGACCGGGGAGAACGCGACCCGGCTCAAGGTCGCGGACCGGGTCCGGCCGGCGCTGCCGGAGGACGTGCCGGCGGACGTGCGCTTCGACCAGATCTGGTCGAACCCGGCGATCCGGATCGGCAAGCCCGGGCTGCACAGGATGCTGCTCACCTGGCTGCCCCGGCTGACCCCGGACGGCGTCGCCTGGCTGGTCGTCGGCAAGAACCTCGGTGCCGACTCGCTGCAGCGCTGGCTGGCCGGCCAGGGCTTCGAGTGCACCCGCGAGGCCAGCGCGAAGGGCTTCCGCGTGCTGCGCGTGGCGCATGCAACGAACGCTCCCGGGGACGCGTCCTCTGGGCATGGAGACGCAGGACGGTGACCCGCTCGGCCGGGCGCTGCGCGCACACGCGGGCGACGCTCCGCACGCGGAGGACCTGGCCGGCGCCGTACGACGGCGCGCGCGGGCTCGTCGTACCTGGCTGACGGCCGCGGCGGCGGCCGCGGTGGGGACGGTGGCGATCGGCACGTTCGCCGCCACCGGACAGCTCGGCCCGGGGCGTGACCCGGGACCCGCCATGGCACGCGGCGGCGTCGTACCGCCGTCCACGCTCCCGCCGCAGACCCTGTCGGGGGACTGGCGGTGGGAGTCGTACGGCGGGGTGGAGGTATCGGTGCCGGCGGGGTGGACGCGCTACGGCGTCAGCGGCGCTCCGTGGTGCGTGGGCGGGCAGCGTACCGGTGAGATCGGCCGGCCGGGGCCGGTCGAGGCGATCCCGTGCCCCTGGCCCATCTCGCTCCGCAAGCTGGCCGAGCACGTGTGGCTCACGACGGTCGTCGGTCCCGGGACGCCGCGAACCGAGCAGCTCGGTGACGGCTGGGTGCGCGACCGGATCACGGTCGGCAACGTGGAGCTCGAGGTGCAGACGCACCGGCAGCCCGCCGTACGACGGCACATTCTCGACTCCGCCCGTCTGATCGACACCGTCGATGCCAACGGCTGCCCGGTGACGCACCAGGCCAGCGCGCCGGGCGTCGTACGGCCGCAGCAGGGCCTGGGGTGGGACGAGCGCGTGACCGGGCTGGCGGCGTGCCGGTACGCGATCCGGCTGGACCGGTCCGTCGTACCCGGCCTG
>DASXRB010000684.1:0-6150 GCA_036506875.1 Kribbellaceae bacterium
TGCACTGGCTGACCGGGACCGCGGGCTCGGCGATCCGCTTCTACTACGAGAACGCGCACGCCGGGCAGCAGCAGGCCGAGCCGACGACGGTGCCGCTGGGTCTGGGCCAGGCGAAGTCCGGTGACTTCGTCTCGATCCGCCGGTTCGCCGACCGCGACCACAAGAACATCGTGTCCTGGAACACGATCGACGCGGTCGGTCACTACACCGCGCACAGCAGCCCGTCGGCGTACGCCGACGACGTCCGGGCGTTCTTCGCCAAGCTGTCCTGAACCCGCTCCGACCTGCGGCGATGCGAGCTGCCCGAGATCTCGGGCAGCTCGCGTCGCCGTGCCCGGGGCCGGTCGGGAAGACGGGTCGGCGGAGTGCTGTTGGACCGTGACGTGGAGGTTCGTGAGGTCGAGGTCGTGGTGATCGGGGCGGGGCAGGCCGGGCTGTCGGCGGCGTACCACCTGGTGCGGCTGGGGTTGCGGCGGTACGACGAGGTGGTGGTGCTGGACCGCAACGCCTCCGCGGGTGGCGCGTGGCAGCATCGGTGGCCGTCGCTGACGATGCGGGACGTGCACGGGATCGCCAGGCTGCCCGGGCTGCCGGTGCCGCAGGCGGCCGACCGTGAGCGGGCGAGCGCGTTCGTACCGTCGTACTTCGCGGACTACGAGCGGCGGTACGAGCTGCCGGTGCTGCGGCCGGTCGCGGTGACGGAGGTCCGGGACCGCGCCGACGGGCGGCTCGACGTGGTGACCGACAGAGGCACCTGGGTGGCGCGGGCGATCGTGAACGCGACCGGGACGTGGGACCGGCCGTTCGTGCCGTGGTACCCGGGGATCGAGACGTTCGCGGGCCGGCAGCTGCACACCGCGGAGTACCGCGGGCCGGAGGAGTTCGCCGGGCAGCACGTCGTCGTGGTCGGCGGCGGGCACTCCGCCGTACAGCTGCTCGCGGAACTGTCCGACGTCGCGACCACGACCTGGGTGACGCGGCGGCCGCCACTGTGGCGCACGCATGAGGACTTCGGGCCCGAGCAGGGCCGGGCGGCGGTGGCGATGGTCGACGAGCGGGTGCGGGCCGGGCTGCCGCCCCGCAGCGTGGTGAGTGTGACCGGGCTGCACCTGCGCGAGCAGGAGCGGGCGGCCGCGGAGCGAGGCGTGTACGACGCCCGCCCGATGTTCGCGCGGATCACCCCGGACGGGGTCGAGTGGGCCGACGGCACCGCACAGCACGCCGACGTGATCCTGTGGGCGACCGGGTTCCGGGCCGATCTCGCGCACCTGGCGCCGTTGCGGCTGCGGGAGCGGGCCGGCGGGATCCGGATGGACGGCACCCGCGCCGTCCGCGACGAGCGGGTGCACCTGGTCGGGTACGGCCCGTCGGCGAGCACGATCGGCGCGAACCGGGCCGGCCGGGCCGCGGCCGTGGAGCTGCGCGACCTGCTGCGCGGACGCCAGGTCTCGATGTCGCCCGTACGACGTACGGCGTAGCGCCGGTTACGCCGCGGCGGCGATGACGGTGGCGTGGCGCGCGCACTACGGTTCGGATGATGAACGGCTACGCGTACCAGGGCCCGCAGGGGTCACCGCTGCCGTGGCCGGTGCGCCGCGCGGCGCGGTTCGTGCTGCCCGTCCTGCTCGCGGTGGTGCAGGTCGCCGGGACCACCGGCGCGGCGCGGGACCAGCCGGACCGGCGCGCGCTGGACGTGCTCGGCTACGTCCTGCTGGTCGTCTCCGCCCTGGCGCTGATCTGGATGCGCCGGTACCCGGTGCAGGTGCTGGCGTTCGCCGCCGCCGTGTTCCTGGCGTACATGCTGCGCGAGTACCCGTGGGGGCCGGCTGCGGCGGCGCCGCTGGTCGCGATCTTCCACGCGATCCTGACCGGCCACCGGGCGGCCGCCTGGATCACAGGAGGACTCGTGCTCGGCGGGCACTTCGGCGGCCGGATCGCGCTCGACCTGGACCGGCCGAAACCGCTGGAGATGCTCGCCGTCAGCGCCTGGTTCCTGGTTCTGCTCGGCGTCGCCGAGCTGGTCCGGGTACGACGGGAGCGGGTCGCGGAGGCGATGCGCGGGCGGGCCGAGACCGAGCGCCGCCGGGCCGGCGAGGAACGGCTGCGGATCGCCCAGGAGCTGCACGACGTGGTCGCGCACCACATCTCGCTGATCAACGTGCAGGCCGGGGTGGCGCTGCACCTGATGGACACCAAGCCCGAGCAGACCGCGACCGCGCTGGCGGCGATCAAGGACGCCAGCAAGGAGGCGCTGGTCGAGCTGCGCTCGCTGGTCGGCATCCTGCGCGACAACGCCGAGCAGGCCCCGCGGGCACCGGTACCCGGGCTGGCCCGGCTGGACGACCTGGTCGCGCGCACCACCCGGGCCGGGCTCGACGTGACCGTCGAGGTCGACGGCGAACGTCGTACCCTGCCCGCCCAGCTCGACGCCGCGGCGTACCGGATCGTCCAGGAGTCGCTCACCAACGTGGTCCGCCATGCGCGCGCGAGCCGCGCCACGGTGCGGATCGGCTACGGTGACACGGCGGTCACGATCCAGGTCGATGACAACGGCACCGGCGGCCCGCCCGGGCCGGAGGGCAACGGGATCACCGGCATGCGGGAGCGCGCCACGGCACTCGGCGGAACCTTCGAGGCCGGCCGGGCCGGCGGCGGTTTCCGGGTGACCGCGCGGCTGCCGTACGACGATCGGGGGCGCGGATGATCACAGTGCTGCTGGCCGACGACCAGGCACTGGTGCGCGGCGGGTTCCGCGCGTTGCTGGACGCCGAGGACGACATCGAGGTGGTCGGGGAGGCCGCGGACGGCGCCGAGGCGGTCGAGCGGGCGGTCGCGCTGCGGCCCGACGTCGTACTCATGGACATCCGGATGCCCGGCACCGACGGGCTGGAGGCCACCCGGCGGATCGGCGCCGACGACCGGCTGACGGGCGTGAAGGTCGTCATCCTCACCACCTTCGACCTGGACGAGTACGTCTTCGAGGCGCTGCGGGTCGGCGCCAGCGGGTTCCTGGTGAAGGACACCGAGCCGGCCGAGCTGGTGCAGGCGGTGCGGGTGGTGGCCGGCGGCGACGCGCTGCTGTCCCCCGGCGTGACCCGGCGGCTGGTGGCCGAGTTCGCGGCGCGCAGCCGGCGCCCGCACCCCGCGTCGGAGCTGGACGTGCTGACCGAGCGCGAGCGCGAGATCGTCGCGCTGGTCGCGGAGGGCCTGTCGAACGACGAGATCGCCGCCCGCCTGGTCGTCTCCCCCGCCACCGCCAAGACGCACGTCAGCCGCGCGATGATCAAGCTCGGCGTCCGCGACCGCGCCCAGCTCGTGGTGGTCGCCTACCAGACCGGCCTGGTCCGCCCCGGCTGGCTGGGCTGACGGCGGCGGTCGTGCCGCACCGGACCGTCCCGGCCGACCGTGTCGAACACCGGCCACCGGTGGTCGGCGTACCCCCACGGGTCGACCCGCTCCTCGTAGTGCAGGTGCGGCTCGCCGGACAGCCCGATGCACTGCCCGGCCTCGACCTGCTCGGACACCTTGACAGCCGCCTCCGACAAACGGCCGTACAGATGCCGCACCCCACTGGTCTGCAGCACCACCATGAGGCCGTAGGTGTCGTCGTACCCCACCTCGACGACGTCACCGGCCATGGTGGCGCGCACCGTCGTACCGACGTCGGCCCGGTAGTCCCGCCCGGTGTGGTAGCCCGCCCGCCACTGCCCGCCGGGCAGGCCGAACTCGCGGATCACCTCGGCCCCCGGGATCGGCGCAACCATCCCGCCCTCCTGTCCGGCCGCACCACGGCGCGCGGCCTGGGGCCCAGGTTCCGCGGGCGCCTTCAGACAGCCTTAAAGTCGCGCTCGCCCGCACCGGGGAACGGCGCCGGCTCGACGCCGAGCTCCTCCATCCGGGTCGCGTACGCGCGGTACGCCCGCCGGGCCTCGCCGTGCGAGCCGCCGGCGACGAAGGCTCCGACCAGCGCCAGGTGCGCGCGTTCGTCGTACACGTCGCGCTGCAGGATCCGCAGCAGGTAGCCGGCCGCCGCGTCGTGGTCGCCGGTCGTCGCGGCCCGCTCCGCGAGCGCCCGCGCCACCCGGACGTAGGCCACCCGGGCCTCCTCGCGCAGCCCGCCGGCCCAGTCGGCGTACAGGTCCTCCTCCAGGAAGTCCCCGGCGTACGACGACTCGGCGGCCCGCAGGAGCAGCACGCTGCGGCTGGACCCGGCGCCGTCCAGGCCGGCCTGCGCGTCGGCCAGGAACGCCTCCACGTCGACGATCGCCTCGGAGCCGTCCAGCCACACCGTCGCCCGGTCGGCGCGCACGAACCGGTCGGCGGGGTAGCGCTTCTCGGGGTCGAGCACCGCGCGGACCGTGGACAGGGCGACCGACAGCCGGGGCGCGGCCACGGTCTCGTCGTCGTCCGGCCACAGCAGGTCGACCAGCTGGGTGCGCGGCACCGGCCGGCAGCGCCGGGCGACCAGGATCTTCAGCAGGTCACGCGCCTTCCGCGACGGCCACTCGCCGAGCGGCACCGGCGTGCCGGAGCGAAGCACCCGGAACCCGCCGAGGCACTCGATCCGCACCGGGGGCGCCTCCCCGGTCGCCAGCGCGGCGGCCGCGAACCGGCCGGCGCCCGCGTCCAGGAACCGCTGCCGGGCTCGCAGCACCAGCGCGCGGCCGTCCTCGCCGGTGGCGGTCTGGGCGAGCATCAGCTCGACCCGGGCCTCGCCGAGCGGGTCGCCGATCTCCCGGCGGATCGCCAGCGCCTCGTGCAGCAGCTGCTCGCGGTGACCGTTGCCCTGGGCAAGGACGGCGGCCTGGAGCTCCAGCGCCTCGGCCAGCCCGGACCGGTCCCGGCGGCGCCGGCACAGCGCGGCGGCCTCCTCCGCGGCGGCCGCGGCCCGCTCGTGCTCACCGCGTTGCAGGCACACCCAGCCGAGCGCCAGCACGGCCTTGGTGTGGCCGAGCATCGGCCCCAGCCCGACCGCGCGCTCGGCCAGCTCGAGGGCGTCGTCCGGTTCGTCCTCGACCAGGAGCCGGGCCATCCCGGCCAGCGACGGCACCAGCGCCTGAAGGTTGCGGTCCTCCTCGGCGATCCCGACGGCCTCCTCGTAGCAGGCCCGCGCCATCGCCCGGTCGCCACGGTGCCGGTACACCTCGCCGAGCGTGGCCAGCGGCTGGGCGACCAGCCGGGACTCCATCCGCTGGTAGAGCGCGCGCGAGCCGTTGAGCTCCGCGATCGCCTCGTCCAGCCGGCCCAGCCCGAGCAGCGCCTCGCCGCGGTTGTTCATCGCCAGCGCCCGGAACATCGCGAACCCGGCCAGGTCCGCGAGCCGGATCGCCACGTCGACCTCGGCGATGCCCTGGGCGTAGCTGGACTCGCGGATGTGGTGCGAGCCCTGGTTCACGTGGATCCGGATCTGCTGCAGCACGTCACCGGCGCGCTCGGCGTGCTCCAGCGCGCGCAGGTAGTGGGCGGCGTTCGCGCGCGGGTCGCTGTCGACCGCGGCCAGCATCGCCATCACTGTGTGCGCCACGGCCAGCGCTCGGTCGCTGGACGCAGCCCGCGCGGCCGCCATCGCCTCCGCGACCAGCTCGCGGCAGCGGTCGATCTCGCCGCGCATCCAGTGCGCGCTGGCCCACCAGGCCAGCAGCAGTGCCTCCTCGGCCCGCCGCCGTCCGGTCAGCACCCCGCGGCTGTAGGTGGAGACCGCCTCTTCCAGCTCGCCGCGCACGTACTGGATCAGCCCCAGCCGCCAGGCGACCGCGGCCGGGATCGGCCCGTCGCCGACGAGCCGCTGGAAGCACGCCTGCGCGCCCTCCCAGTCGCCCAGCACCTGCCGTGCCTCTCCCTCGAGCTGGACCAGTGCCGGGTCGCGCTCGTCGGCGGGCAGCGCCCCTATCGCCGCGACCACCTCCTCGGCCTCACCTCGTGCCACCAGCCCCGCCCCCTTCTCCCGCAACAGCCTCGCGACGTCCGCGCCCGCCCCGGCCTGCCGGAACAGCGCCAGCGCGTCCCGCACCTGGCCGCGCCGGGCGAGCGACCGCCCGGCCCGCTCGGCCAGCTCGTCGCGTTCCGGGGCCGGCAGCGGCAGCCGGGCGAGCGCGAAGTCCCGCACCAGCGGGTGCAGCCGGTACCGCTCGCCGTTCTCGTCGGACACCA